>JAOUKG010000597.1 GCA_029882725.1 Cyclobacteriaceae bacterium | reverse complement strand
TGAGTCATGAATAACCCGGGCAAACTTCAATTGATCACCGGATAGGTTTTCTTCTTTATTTTCCCCCAACAACTTTGACAGCAGTAAAATTGAATTGAGTGGTGTACGCAATTCATGACTCATATTGGCCAAAAACTGTGACTTATACCGGCTCGCCTGATCAAGTTCTTTGGCCTTTAATTCCAGCTCTTTCTTTATTTTTCGGAGGGCTGAATTTTTCATTTCCACATCGAGCCTTTTCTCTTCCAGCATCTCTCCCCGCTCTTCCAGTTCAGCGTTCAATTGCTTTAAATCGCTATTGAGCTCCGCCAGTGATGTATTGACTTTTAGTAATTTGTTTTCTGCCTTGCTCAGCCTGGCATTTTTTTCCTGCAATTGTAAATTCTGTAGTTTAATCTTTTTTTCTGCGGCTATTTTATCGGATATAACCCGGCCAACAGCAATGACATTTGAAATTTTGTGATGATCATCTTCATACAGCAATCGGACATTCACTCCCAACCATTCAATATTTCCATCTCTTTTCTTTAGGGGAAATTCCAGGTAAGACCTTTCCTGATTGGACAAAAACTGTTCCTTGTAAAACTCAACGACACTTTCTTTGTGATGATCTCCAATTAAAAAAGCAAAATGCTGGCCAACAACCTCTTCACTTTTATATCCGGACAACTCAAGACTGATACTATTGATGAACGTGATGTTGCCCATATAATCAAATCGAAAAACAACATCTGTAGCATTTTCAACTAACTCACGATATTTTATTTCACTGGCCTTCAATGCTTTTCGTGCCTCTAAGAAAGACATCCTATAACGTACAACAAATATCAGCAGGAGAAAAAATACAATAAAATAAGCACCATAGGCATAGGCAGAATTGTACCAAATATTATTTACCCGAAAAGGAAAAATAAGCGAATTACTCCATTGATGGCCTCCCTTTCTTCTGGCCCTGATTTCCAGTTTATAACGGCCTGTATTCAATCCCTCAATTTGTAATTTTGAGGGGTCTGTAACTCTAGTCCAAATGGTCTGTATTTTATTGGGTTCCGTTGGTGTTTCCCTCAACAACCTGTATTCATAAATCAGGGAATTGACGGGATAAGCAAAGGTTTTAAATTGCACGTCGAATTTTTGCCTGTCATTTATGACCAGGCTTCTATTTAAGCTAAATGAATCTCCATTAACATTTACATTTAATATCGTCGGGGATAACGTAGGCCCCGGTTCAGGATTTTTCACAGCAGACATGGCCAGGCCCTCATTGGTTCCCACCCAAAGAAACCCGCTTTTGTCAAACATCAAATTCCGATAATTGACCTGATTTGACACCAATCCACTACTTTCGTCAAAAGGAACAAAATTGCTATTCTCCGGATCATAATTTACTATACCTCTGTTATCAGTAGCTAACCAGATGTTCCCATTTTCACCAATATTGATTGAAGTCACCTCATAGGGTATAAAATCCTCCCATAATTCGACCCTGGTTATCGAATCTCTCCCGAATTGTACGAGCCCATCGGTTGTAGCCAGCCAAATAGTTCCCTTTTCATCAACGGCCAGGTCATGCACTTCAAAGTGTGACCTGGGAAAAAATGGCAGGGGCAAACTCAAATTGATAAATTTTTCATTTTCGGCATCAAACCGATACAAATAAGTTTTATCACCTCCCCCACCAAAAAACAATTCACCGGAAGGACTCTCTTTCACCACAATTACCCGGCTTTCTAAGCCATGTTCGGGGCCATAAAAGGAAGTTTCATTTTCTCTGCTTACAGCGGCAATACCTTTTAAAGGGGTTTTCCCCGGTGCCTGACAGACCCATATATTACTCTTTTTATCTGAATAAAGATAAAATAAATTCAAACCCCGATGGCTAAAATCTACTACGTTAACGATCCTGTCTTCATCAATCATATATAGATATCCATCAGTATCTCCTACAATGAGGGTGTCATTTCGATTAGTCAGGCTCGCCACTTCCCCTTTTATATTTATCCGGACAGGGCCGCCAGTCAGTTGTCCACCTTTCCTGCCCACCTGATAAACTCCTCTGGCGCCAACCCAAATAGATTCATCTTCTCTATCCGCCATCATACTTATTCTAAAATGGGGCATAAAGCCACTGGTTGTTGTGAAAAAATTTTCATGCAACAATCCAACCTGCCTTTCTGACACCAGCCAGATTTCACCTCCCACATCCTGATGTAAAAACATGATCGTATCCAATGGCAAATGCTCCGGCTGATTGGGATTATGATCATCCATCACTTTGCTAAAATCCAATGGCGTATCGCCCATTTTGGCATGATACAAACCCTTACCTGCTGTACTGGCAAAAACCTGGTCATGATGTATTAACAAAGACTGAATTTTCTCTTCCAGATTATCTTCTAGTGGAAAAATCCTAAAATCCTCAATATCGTTATATACTAAATGAAAAAGGCCATCACCTGCAATAAATACCTCATTTTTACTTAATGTAATGACTGTATTGATTTCCTTCACCTCATGATCAATTGCCGAATGAGTAAAAATATTTTTCTTTTCATCATAAATATGAATTGATCCATCGTCTCCAATGATTGTCAGATTATCATCACCTAATTCGGAAAAAAATATTTTTTTTCGGGTTGGGTTAATCGTAAGATCGAATTTTTCAAATCCTCGATTCGTTAGCTTAAATGCTGCGGAAGGTGAACCACCCCAAATAATTCCCATTGATGATACATAGAGCGCTACTAAATCCGTTGGACTGGGGCGCCCTGAATCATCTACAACTGAAAATATTTCTACAGAATTGCCCTGATTATGGATTTGAAGTATTCCAAATTTCCCAAAGGCCAATAACTTTCCTTCATCTGATTCTGCAAATCCAAGAACTGGCTGTTCATTAACTATTTCACTATGTTTTATTAG
>JAOUKG010000596.1 GCA_029882725.1 Cyclobacteriaceae bacterium | reverse complement strand
AGGGAGTTGTTTAAGTAGGCACGTATCATTCTGGGGAAAATGACGGTGTCTTCGGCACCCAATAATGCTCTGGGACGTATTGAAATTGTATTAAGTTTAGTTGAATGTTGGGATATTATATATTTTTCAGCTTCGTGTTTTGTAGATGCGTAGAGGTTTATAAGTTTTTTTGTTGGCACAAAATCTTCTCTGGCATTAATCACATCTCCTCCAGTATGGTAAACCCCCGGAGTAGCAATATTGATAAATTTTGAAACTGAATTTTTTGAAGCTGAATCTACCAGGTTTTTGGTTGCTTTAATATTGGCATTATAAAAGTCATCATAAATTCCCCAAGGCGAAGATAGGGCTGCACAATGAACAATAATGTCCATGCCTTCAGTTATTTTTTCAACAAAATTGATATCTTCAAGATTTCCCTGTACAAAGGAGATGTTGAGTTTTTCAAATTCTTCTCTACGGCTATCTCTTCTGGCCGTTCCGGTGAAAGAATCATTTGGAAACAATACTGAAAGATCTTTTAGTAACCGACCCCCTAAAAATCCAGAGCCACCTGTAATCAACCACTTTTTACTCATATCGCGCAAATATACTTTTTTTTTGCAAAGGAAGTTTTATGCTTACATATTTACAAAAGCCTACAGTGGAAATTTTAAGGTGTTATAAAGTAAATTTTTAACGCCTGTCAATTATGGGTTGTTCTTCTTTGTTCAAATTTCTAATTTTGGTTATCTAAAAAGTTAGTTAATGTTCATATAAATTATTGGTTGTGTTAAAAAGAGAAAGGCAAAATCTGATTTTAGAACAACTGTTATATAAAAGCAGGGTTCTTTCTTCAGAATTAAGTGTAGAATTAAAGGTGTCGGAATACACAATTAGAAGGGATTTAAATGAATTATCTCAGGAAGGCAAGATTTTAAAGGTACATGGGGGAGCTTTGGCCACATCCCAACATCTGTTTTCTTTTCATGAACAGGATATACTTGATCATGAAAAAAAACTAATCATAGCCAAAAAAGCGCTTTCACTTATTAAAAATAATGATGTATTGTTTATTGGTGGTGGCACTACCAATTTGGAATTGGTTAATGTTTTACCAAAAAACCTTAACGTAACTATTTTTACCTATAGTTTACCTGTGGCGATGAGGCTCTCAGAGCACCCCAAAGCGGATGTTATTCTCTTCGGTGGAAAACTTATGAAAAATGCTCAGATAGTAATTGGCCCCGATATGATGTCTGAAATTGGCAATATAAGGGCTGATTTGTGTTTTTTGGGGGTATGTGGAATTGAATTAAACCAAGGGGTTACGGAAATAGATTGGGAAGTAGCTCAATTGAAAAGGAAGATTATCAGTGTATCTGATCAAAATGTACTTTTAACTACCTCAGAAAAAATAAACACAAGACATCGTTTTATGGTAAGTGACTTGCAAAATATCAGTACACTTGTTACAGAAATTGAACCCACTGAACGAATATTTCAAGAATATATAAGAAGAGGGGTTTCTATTTTATAAATTTGAGAATGTTACAGGCTATAATCATTGACGATGAGGCTCCTGCAAGGGACTTAATCAGATATTATCTTAAAAAATTTCCGGATATAAATATTATAGCAGAGTGTTCCAATGGATTTGAAGGGCTAAGGGAAATTCAGACCTGCCAGCCCGACATTATTTTTCTCGATGTTAAAATGCCTAAAATTTCAGGATTTGAATTATTGGAATTAATTGAAAATCCTCCTGTTACTATTTTTTCAACAGCTTTCGATGAGTTTGCCGTAAAGGCGTTTGAGTCTAATGCGGTAGATTATTTGTTGAAACCTTACTCTGAAGAAAGGTTTGGACAAGCAATTGAAAAAGCATTGGAGAGAGCTAATAATGGAACGGGCATTAAAAATATTCAAAATGCAGTTCAATCCTTTCAACTCCGTGAATCTGTAAGTAGAATTGTTGTGAAAAATGGAAGTCACATAGAGATTATTCCACTAAGTGAAATTTTTTACCTGGAAGCACAAGATGATTATGTGGCCATATATTCTCGCAAAGGGAGGTTTTTAAAACAAACTACCATGAAAAAATTGGAATCGATACTTCCCTCAACTGTTTTTCCCAGAGTTCATCGGTCATACATTGTGAGGGTAGATCAAATTTCAAAAATTGAAGCTTATAGTAAAGACAGTTATCAGGCCATTTTGGCAGGTATTAATAATTCTAAACAGGGTCAAACAACAATTCCTGTAAGCCGTACTGGCTACCAAGTATTAAGGAAGTTGTTGGATATATAAAGTTTGAGTTAGGAAATTATATAGTATAATCGGATATTTGCGGCACATGGCGGTAGTACCTTACAAAGAAGAAAAAAAGAGCAAAAAGGAGCAGGTAGCTCACATGTTTGATAATATATCAGGAAAATACGATTTTTTAAATCACTTTCTGAGTTTAGGAATTGATATTCGCTGGAGGAAAAAGGCGATTAAGTTTTTGAAAAACGATCATCCAAAACAAATTCTTGATGTAGCAACAGGCACTGGTGATTTTGCAATAGAAACTCTGAAATTAAATCCGGAGAAAGTTGTTGGGGTTGATATTTCTGAGGGGATGTTGGCAGTAGGAAGGGAAAAAATAAAAAAGAAAGGACTGGAAAATAAAATTGAACTCCTTTCTGGTGATTCAGAAAATTTACCTTTTAAAGACAATACTTTCGATGCAGTAACCGTTGCATTTGGAGTAAGGAATTTTGAAAACCTTGAATTAGGTCTTGCTGAAATAAACCGGGTATTGAAGCCAAATGGAAAACTTGTGGTGTTGGAATTTTCTAAACCTACCAAATTTCCATTCAAACAGCTTTATAACTTTTATTTTAAATTTATATTACCTAAAATAGGGAACACAATTTCTAAGGACAGATCAGCTTATACTT
>JAOUKG010000595.1 GCA_029882725.1 Cyclobacteriaceae bacterium | reverse complement strand
TACAAAACGAACATCGGGTTTGTCAATACCCATGCCGAAGGCAATTGTAGCGACGATTATTTCTAAATCTTCATTTAGGAAAGCATCCTGATTGGCTTCACGAATGGAACTATCAAGCCCTGCGTGATAAGGTGCTGCCTTAAACCCGTTCACTTTTAATAATTCTGCAATTTCTTCAACTTTCTTTCTGCTCAAGCAATAGATAATACCTGATTTGCCCTTATTTTCTTTCAGGAACCGGATAAGTTGCTTCTTTGTATGTTTTTTGGGTCTTATTTCGTAGTATAGATTTTTCCTGTTAAAGGATGAAAGGAAGATTTTTGCATCTTCTATCCCCAGGTTTTTACGGATGTCCATTTGAACTTTAGGGGTAGCCGTAGCCGTAAGAGCAATTACCGGTAAATTTCCTATTTGTTCAATTATACTTTTTATTCTACGGTATTCCGGCCTGAAATCATGGCCCCACTCTGAAATACAATGTGCCTCGTCAACAGCTATAAAACCGATATCGGCCTTTTTCAGAAATTCTACGTTCTCCTCCTTAGTCAATGATTCTGGTGCGACATAAAGGAGTTTTACCATTCCTGCCAATGTTTCTTTTTTTACCCGGTTGATTTCGGTTTTTGTCAATGTGGAATTAAGAAACTGCGCATTGACACCGTAGGCATTCATTTGATCAACCTGGTTCTTCATTAAAGCAATCAGCGGGCTAATTACTATCACAACTTTATCGTTGTACACGGCTGGCAATTGATAGCACAGCGACTTTCCTGCACCGGTGGGCATTATTACAAATGTATTTTCCCCATCCAAAATGTTCCTAATTATGGCTTCCTGAGTTCCCCTAAACTTATCATAGCCAAATACTTCTTTCAATTTGATCTTTAAAAGATCCCTGTTCTCTACCAAGGTCATAAGTTATTCTTTAAAATCCCCTCGATTTTATATCTTTACGCCACTAATCATTATGTAATTAATCAAGGCTTTTGAATATAAAAAAAAATATCCAAAAAACCGCCAAAGAAGTTTTAATTAACGAGTCTTTGGCCCTCAAAAATACAGCTTTTTTTATTGATGACCAATTTGAAAGTTGTATTAAGGCAATATTAAATCTAAAAGGTAGGGTTGTGGTAACCGGAATTGGTAAAAGTGCCATCATTGCCAACAAAATAGTAGCGACTTTAAATAGCACGGGTACGCCCTCATTGTTTATGCATGCAGCTGATGCAATACATGGCGATTTGGGTATGATAACGGCCGATGATCTGGTGATTTGTCTTTCAAAAAGTGGTAATACACCCGAAATTAAGGTACTTGTGCCCCTGATAAAAAGGTTGGGAGTGAAACTTGTAGCCTTGGTAAGCAATATTGACTCCTACCTGGCTCTTCAGGCAGATTATGTGATAAACGGTACGATAGATCAGGAAGCTTGCCCAAATAATTTGGCACCTACTACTAGTACAACGGTACATCTCGCATTAGGAGATGCCCTGGCTGTGTGCTTGCTGGAGCAGAGGGAGTTTTCATCAAAAGATTTTGCACAGTTTCACCCGGGAGGAGCTTTAGGTAAAAAATTATATCTGAAAGTGGATGATATAATGGTAAACAATCAAAAACCTAAACTTTTTCTGGAAACTCCAATTTCGGAAGCAATTGTAGAAATTTCAAGTAAAAGGTTGGGATGTGCTGCTGTTGTTGATAAGTTTGACAAAATTCTGGGAATTGTTACGGACGGTGATCTTAGACGGATGATTTTGGCTGATACAGACTTTTTGAATAAGAAAAGTGGTGATATAATGTCTAAAAGTCCCAAAACACTACCCATGGGCAGTTATGCCTCCAATGCTTTGGAGGTTATGCAGGAAAATTCGATAACTCAATTAATTATTGAAAAAAACGGAATACTTGCAGGATTTGTACATCTTCATGATTTAATTAAAGAAGGAATAGTTTAAAATGGAAAAATCAACATTTGTAATAATTATGGCAGGGGGTATAGGCAGTAGATTCTGGCCTTCAAGCAGGGAAGGTATGCCAAAACAATTTCTCGATATTTTAAATATTGGGAAGAGTTTATTGGTAATGACCTATGAACGTTTTTCAAAAATATGCCCGGAGAAAAATATTTTTATTGTAACAAATGAAAAGTACAGGGATATTATCAAGGAACAAATACCAACTATTGAGGATAATCAAATATTGGGTGAACCTTATGGAAAAAACACAGCTCCTTGTATAGCCTATGCCACATATAAAATAGCGCAGATAGATCCGGATGCCAACTGTATTGTTGCACCCTCAGACCATGCAATTTTCAACGAAAGTGAATTTGAGAATGTGATAAATAAATCTATCGAATTTTCAAGTCAGGGAGAGAAACTTGTAACCATTGGAATAACTCCTCATAAACCTGAAACAGGATATGGATATATTCAATATATCGATGATTCTGAGGTTTTTAAAAAAGTAAAAACTTTTACTGAAAAACCAAATTTAGATCTCGCGCAAAAGTTTTTGGAAAGTGGTGATTTTGTGTGGAATGCGGGTATTTTTATTTGGAATGTGAAGACAATACAATCTGCATTTGAGAAATACCTTCCCGATTTAAGTGAAATATTTAGTGAGATTAATGAATTTTATAATACAGATAAGGAAAAACAACATGTTGATATTGCCTACTCCCAATGCAAACAAGTATCCATAGATTATGGAATAATGGAGAAAGCTTCCAATGTTTATGTAATTCCTGCAGAATTTGGTTGGTCGGATTTAGGTAGTTGGGCATCTTTACATGAAATATCTGAAAAGGATGAAAACAATAATCTGATAAAGGCCAATGCAATAACCTTCGAAACCAAAGACTGTATAATTAAGGCCTCAGACAAAACACTGGTTGTGGTGGAAGGATTGGAAGGATATCTTGTTGTG
>JAOUKG010000594.1 GCA_029882725.1 Cyclobacteriaceae bacterium | reverse complement strand
ATCGATGTGCAGCTTTCCCCATGTGATTTTTTCATTGGGTACCGCCCCTGAATAAGACCCGTAGGATGTGGTTGAGTCTGAAATTTGGCAAAAATAACTCCAAAATGGCGTGTTGTCTTTACTTAAATCCTGAGACATCATGGGTACCACACAAATTGGAAAGTCTCCTGCAATTCCTCCACCAATTTGAAAGAATCCAATTCCTTCATCACCTGCATTTTCTTCGTACCATTTAGCAAGCCAGATCATGTATTCGATGCCCGACTTCATACAAGAAGGTTTTACATCACCTAAAATACAATGAGCGGCAAAAATATTTCCTAAGGTGGAGTCTTCCCAACCGGGCACTACAATGGGCAGGTTCTTTTCAGCTGCTGCAATCATCCAACTGTTTTCCGGGTCAATTTCGTAATATTGTTCCAATACCCCGGAGCGAATCAACTTATACAAATACTCGTGAGGGAAGTACCTCTCACCAGCCTGATCGGCCTCTTTCCAAATATCTACAATATGACCTTCCAGTCGTCGGAAGGCCTCCTCTTCAGGGATACAAGTATCGGTAACTCTATTGAGCCCTTCTTCGAGTAAATCCCACTCCTGTTGTGGTGTTAAATCCCTGTAGTTGGGTATTCTTCTGTAGTGGGAATGTGCTACCAAATTCATAAGGTCTTCTTCCAGGTTGGCCCCTGTTGTTGATATTATTTGCACCTTATCTTGTCGGATCATTTCAGCCAAACTAATACCCAATTCTCCGGTACTCATAGCACCAGCCAGGGAGATCAACATTTTCTTCCCCCCTTCAACATGAACTTTGTAGGCTTTGGCAGCATCTACCAAGGATGCAGCATTAAAATGTCTGTAATGTTTCTCAATAAAATCACTAATATATTTTTCCGCCATTTCTATTAATTTTTAACTAGTTAAACAAACAAAAAATTCCCTATACAGCGTTTTTATGGGGTTTATTAAGAAAAATAAAGATCTTACAATAGTAGGTTCTTTTCGTTCCGGGTACCAAAAAAAACGGATTTAAAAAATTTTGCGTTGCAAAGATTGCAAAATTATCAGAATATTGCCTCTCAAATGATAAATTACTGGTAAATAGTGAACAAGTACCTTGATCTAATCCAACAGACGTTCTATTGGCCACAGACCGAATTCAGCGTCAAAAAGGAGGAATTGATATTTCACGATGTCCCCTTGATGGACATAATAAAAAAATATGGCACTCCTTTAAAATTCACCTATATCCCAAAAATTGGCCAAAATATTGACCATGCCCGGGGAATGTTTCAGGATGCCATAAAAAAGCAAAAATACAAGGGAGATTATCTGTATTGTTATTGTACGAAATCGTCCCATTTCAGTTTTGTGCTTGATGAGGTAATAAGTCATCAGGGGCATCTGGAAACCAGCTCGGCATTTGATATTCCAATAGTCCGTAACTTATACGAAAACAAAAAAATAGACAAAGACACCTTTGTAATTTGTAATGGGTATAAGAGACCCTTATATACTGAAAATATTTCCAGGTTAATAAATGATGGGTTTAAGAATTGCATTCCCGTACTTGATAACTTGAATGAACTTGAGGTCTACGAGAAGGAAGTAAACACGAATTACCAAGTTGGAATACGTGTGGCTGCAGATGAGGAGCCAAACTTTGAGTTTTATACTTCGAGGCTCGGCATTCGTTATAATGATATTACTAATCTGTATCTAAATCAGATTAAACCCAGTAAAAAAGCCAAACTAAAATTGCTACACTTTTTTATCAATACCGGAATTCGTGATTCTGCGTATTATTGGAGTGAACTAAGTCGGTTTGTATTCAAATATTGTGAGTTGAAAAAAATGGCACCGGAACTGGACACTATAGATATTGGTGGTGGTTTTCCCATTAAAACATCCTTGCACTTTGAATATGATTATAAATACATGGTGGAGCAAATCATTGAAAACATCAAATGGATTTGTGATAAAAACAATGTTGAACACCCGAATATCATCACTGAATTCGGAAGTTATACCGTAGGTGAAAGTGGGGGTGTATTGTACTCTGTATTGGATCAAAAACTACAAAACGATAAGGAGCTTTGGTATATGATTGATGGTTCTTTCATTACCCATTTACCTGATTCCTGGGGTTTAAATCAAAAATACATTTTGCTTGCTGTAAATAAATGGAAGGATCTATACCATAAAGTAAATGTGGGGGGATTAACCTGCGACAGTATGGATTATTATAACTCTGAAGCACATAGCAGTGAGGTCTTTTTGCCCATGAAAAATGAAGATGAGGATTTATATATCGGTTTTTTCCATACGGGGGCCTATCAGGAATCGTTGGGAGGGTATGGAGGCATACAACATTGTTTGATTCCTGCTCCAAAACATGTACTGATTGATCACGATGAAAATGGAAAAATAGTAACTAAATTATTTTCTGACGAACAGAGTAACAGCAGTATGTTGGATATTTTAGGCTATAATAGTAAGTAAATTCAATGCACATAATGTATATTCGTTGCATATTAGGAGAAATGTGGCGTATGTTACAACGTCATTACAATTAAATGTGACAGAATGGACATCTACGAAAATTTACGTAAAATTGATTTTATCAAGTTAAATTTTGATGAAAACAGTTCTGTATATCTAAATATTACTATTGCCTTTATCATGTTGGGTGTAGCTTTGGAGTTAAACCTCGATGATTTCAAAAAGCTTTTGACAAACCCTAAACCTGCGTTGGTAGGCATCCTTTCTCAATTTATATTACTCCCTTTTTTTACGTTTTTAGTGGTCTTGGGTTTGCAAGAATATATCACCCCTGCCGTTGGGTTGGGAATGATATTGGTTGCCAGTTGCCCGGGGGGGAATATATCCAATTTCATCAGTAATCTTGCCAAGGGTAATCTTGCTCTTTCAGT
>JAOUKG010000593.1 GCA_029882725.1 Cyclobacteriaceae bacterium | reverse complement strand
TTTACTTACAACTATTACGAGAGGTTCTTTCATAGCCATCCATTTATCAGTATTTAAAATGTGCCCTTAGAAAAGCATAAAACTTATTAAAATATGGGATAACTCTTATTATCTCTTTCGCCAGTCGTTTTTTTAGGTAAATCAGGTATGAACAGACTTAGAAAGGTTCATTATGAAAATCTCAAAATCCCCCCTGCAATGTATGACTATTGGGTTACAAATCTTATTTTAACATTAGCCGAATTTGAACCTACTTATGACGCTGGCTTAATAATATATTGGATAGAAAATTTATTTTTTGGTATGAAATTTAAAAAATACCGAATCAATAAAAATTATTTTAGGTTTGTCATTTACTCAGAAAGAAATATTAAAATCGACATCCTACATCTTCTTTCTATATGTTTTTACTTTTTTTTCAAAAAAATCACATGGCAACTTTTTACAAATGATATTACAATGATGAAATACAACAAATAGTTATTACTTTTATAAAATATTTTAGGTTCTCTGATTTAGAAATCAGAGTTTTCTAAGTTAGCTATTTTACATAAAAATAATTATTTTAAGTGCATACCAATAAGCAAAACAGAGATGTAAACAGTTTTTGTTTTAACTTTTAGTTGAGTAATGAGTATATGTCTGAGATAATAGCAGTTATAAATCAAAAAGGGGGAACAGGAAAAACTACCACATCCCATAATTTGGGCTATGGTTTGGCCCAAAAAGGTAAAAAGGTTTTGTTTATTGATTTGGACCCACAGGGGAATCTTACTTTTTCATGTGGCATACACGAATTTAACTACACACTTGCAGATATTATTTATCAAGATGTAAACATTCTTGATACTATTGTAAATGTATCCAAAAATGTAGATCTGGTTCCTACTGACATTGAATTGGCACACACGGAACTCTTTCTGTCAAAAGCTGAAGAAAGAGAATATATCCTCGACAAAGCCTTAAAAAAGATTTCGAAAAAATACGATTTCATAATTATTGATTGTCAAACTTCATTATCTGTACTCACAATAAATGCCCTGACAGCTGCAACAAGAATATTAATTCCAATGCAACTCACTATTTTAAGCCTTAAAGGATTGGATTTGATAAATTCCACTATTGATGATGTAAAAAGGAATCTGAATGAAAACCTAAAAATAATTGGTGTTTTACCTGTTATGATCGACAAAAGAAGAAAATTGAGTGATGAGGTAATTGAAATCATTGAAGATAATTTTGATATACCTATATTCGATTCTTATGTAGGACTTAGCGTTCGTGCTGCCGAAGCTCCTTCTTTTGGTAAAAGTGTCATTGAATACGCTCCCAGTTGTAAGGTATCGCAAAGCTATCAGGAGTTTATAAAGGAATTTTTGAAAAAGATTAGATAAGAAGATTAAACAAAAGGTTAAATAAAAGGTTAAATAAAAAAATATGCCTGTTGGTAAAAACTTAAACTTAAAAAGGGAGAAAATTATCCCTGAAAAGGAGAATCAATCTGAAAAGGAGCCAAATAAGGTGAAAAAGGTAATTGCAAAAGCTTCTAAGAAAAAGTCGGAAAATAAAAAAACTTCGAAAGAAAATAAGGTTTCTAAAAAACCTGCAAAACTTTCAATAAAAGCCGAAGTTAAAAGTGTTGATAAAACCACGAAGAAAGAAAGTGCTGCGACAAAACCCAAAGTAGCGATCAAAGAGGTGATCAAAAAAGAAGAAACCCCTTCACCTCCCCCTTCAGAAAGTATTATCGAAGCTCTTGAACAAAAAAATAAAGCTTCTTACAAGGTTGAAATCATACCTTCAAGAAGAAAGGCTGTAAAAAAGACAAATGTTGAATTAAGCGGGGCTTTAGTCATCAGCAACGCTGATAGTATCAAAACTGAAATAAAAGATGTGTTTACAGAATATACTATTATAAGTATTGTTTTGAAAGATGTAGAAGAATTGGATTTGAGTATTTTGCAATTATTGTATATGTATAAAACAAAATACGAAATGGAAGGGAAAGAAGTAACTATCATGACCAATTTACCTAACCCATTAAAGGAGTTAATATCTGTTAATGGCTTTTCATCTCTCTTATTTCCAGTAATAAATAAATCTTAGTTAATTAAATTAAACATGGCAAAAAGTATTCTTATTGTTGATGATTCTGAAAGTATTCGTGAGTTGGTATGTTCTACATTGGAAGATGCCGGCTACAAGGTCACCAAAGGAGTGAATGGTCAGGATGGATTGGCATGCCTTGAAAAAATGAATGAGGATGTAAAACTCATCATTACCGACTTAAATATGCCCGTAATGGATGGTATCGAGCTGGTTAAAGCAGTGAGAAAAAAGAGCATCTATAAATACCTCCCCATTATTATCTTAACCACGGAGACTCAGGCATTAAAGAAAAATGAAGCCAAGGCAGAAGGTGCTACAGGGTGGATTGTAAAGCCTTTTGACAAGGAACGGTTATTAGCTGTAATTAAAAAAGTAATTCGATAATGGATAAACTTCAATTAGTATTTAGAGAGGAGTCTGAAGATTTACTACTTAACCTCGAACAGTCCCTTTTGTCTCTCGAAAAAAATACAGATGACGAAAATAGAATAGACGAGGTTTTCAGGGCAATGCATACACTGAAAGGTAACAGTAGTATGTTTGGCTTTTTTAAAATATCAGATTTTGTTCATAATCTGGAAACGCTTTATTCGCTTATCCGTGATAAAAAAATAGAAGCCACAAAAAAAATCATCGATTGTACTTTTGATGTTTTGGACTTGTTAAAACTCTTGGTTAAAGATCCTATTGTTACCGAAGAGGGTAATCTCAAAAAACTGGCAGACCTTTCCAACAGAATTATATCATTTCTTGAAACCATAGAAACTGGTAAACAGCAAATTAAAAAACCCAATATCCAGCCAGAAGCCACTTCAGATATATCCGAG
>JAOUKG010000592.1 GCA_029882725.1 Cyclobacteriaceae bacterium | reverse complement strand
CCTACTAATTCCCTTACTATCCCATAACCAAACTGATCTATATACGACTGAATGGCATAGGATATATCTCCAATTCTGTTTCCGTAAGTTGCTGTCTCAATACCCTTATATAAAGACTCTTTCGTTCTTGTTAAAAGGTTTAAAACATCTTTATCCACTTCACCTACCGGGTATGTATATGCACTATCACTATGATAACCTTTGTAATATACTCCACAATCTACTGATATAATATCACCTGATTTAAGAGTATAGTCACCAGGAAAACCGTGCACCACTACATCATTAACAGAAACACATAACGTAGCCGGAAAAGAATTGTAATTCTTAAAAGAAGGAACTCCACTATTATCCCTGATAAATTCCTCAGCAATATGATCCAACTTTTCAGTAGTGACACCTTCTTTAACCAATTTGGCTACTTCAGCATGAGCTCTACCTAAAATATCGGCTCCTTCTTTAATAATTTCAGCTTCTTCCCTGGTTTTATAATTTATCATATAAAACTACGCAGCAGCAATTTGAGAACGTCCTTTAATTTTACCCGACTTCATCATTCCTTCGTAATGTCTCATCAACAAATAACTTTCAATTTGTTGTAACGTATCTAATATTACACCAACCATTATAAGTAATGAAGTCCCTCCATAAAACTGTGCAAAGTTAGGTGAAACACCTGCCTGTACAGCAAAGGAAGGAATTACAGCCACAAGAGCCAAAAATATGGATCCAGGCAAAGTAACTCTGGTTAAAACTGTATCTATAAATTCAGAAGTTGGTTTTCCGGGTTTAATACCAGGAATAAAACCTCCGTTTCTTTTTAAATTATCAGCTATATCGTTTGGATTAACAGTAATAGCAGTATAAAAGAATGTAAAAACTAAAATCAATATACCAAACAAAAGGTTATACTGCCAACTGTAAGGATCTGAAAAGGCACTACCAATGTAACTAGCAATATCAGAGCTACTGCTCCATAATCCAGCTAAAAGTGGTGGTATAAACATTAGTGCCTGAGCAAAAATGATTGGCATAACTCCAGCACTGTTTAATTTAAGAGGTAAATAATCTCTTTTACTTCCGTATAGCTTACTTCCTACAACCTGTTTTGCATACTGAATAGGTATTCTTCTAACGGCTTGAGTAAGTAATACAACAGCCATTACTATGAAAAACAGAGCTACAATTTCCAAAACAAACTGCAAAGCACCACTTATTCCTTGTAACGTAGCTTCCTGAATAATTGAATTAGGGAATCTTGATATAATTCCTATCATAATCAGCATAGAAATACCATTTCCGATTCCTTTATCGGTAATCTTTTCACCAATCCACATACAAAACATTGTACCAGCAATCAAAATTATTACTGAGGACAATCTCCAGAAAAAGGAAATTTCAATTATAGCATCGTTCGGAATTGCAGCAACAACATAACTAAAACCTTGAGCAAAAGTTATTGCAATTGTAAGTACCCTAGTGATTTGATTTATCTTTTTACGGCCAGACTCCCCATCTTTTTGTAGTTTTTGGAAATAGGGTACAGCTACAGTCATCAATTGAACAACAATAGAGGCTGAGATATATGGCATAATACCCAAAGCAAATATTGATGCCCTACTAAAAGCACCACCGAGAAAAGTATTAATGAAATCCCATATATTTTTACCGTCACCCCCGGTTGTACTGGCAATTTGATCTAAAATAACAGGATCAATACCCGGTAAAACCACAAAAGAACCAAGCCTAAAAATAACGAGCAGACCAATTGTATTCAGGATACGTACCCTGAGGTCTTCAATTGAAAAAATATTCTTTATGGTTGTAAAAAACTTCTTCATAGTTTAAACTGTAGTTGCTGTTCCACCTGCTGCTTCAATAGCTTTAATAGCTGCAGCTGAAAAAGCATGAGCAGAAACATTAAGTTTCACTGTTAATTCTCCTGTACCAAGAATTTTTATTTTATCATTTCGACCGGCCATACCTTTTTCGATAAATAATGCAGGAGTAAGCTCTTCAAGCTTATTCGCCTCTGCAAGTAATTGTATCGTATAAAGGTTTATACCTTTGAACTCTATTCTGTTTGGGCTCGTAAATCCAAATTTAGGAACTCTTCTTTGTAATGGCATTTGACCACCCTCGAAACCTAATTTAGATTTATAACCTGAACGGGATTTAGCTCCCTTATGTCCACGTGTAGAGGTGCCTCCTCTTCCAGTTCCCTGGCCTCTACCTATTCTTTTCCTGGACTTAGTGGCTCCTTCAGCCGGCTTTAGTGAATTTAATTTCATATTAAAGTTCTTTAACCTCAATCAAATGATTTACCTTGTTAATCATGCCCTGTATCTGAGGGGTTAGTTCAACTTCTACAATTTTATTTATTCGTCCCAGACCTAAAGCCTTTATTGTAGCTTTTTGTCTAGCGGGTCTTTTAATTGTAGATCTTACTTGTTGTATTTTTACTTTAGACATCTTAATTATCCGTTAAATACTTTTGACAAAGAAATACCTCTGTGTTGTGCTACAGTAATGGGATCTCTCATATTGAGAAGAGCATCAAAAGTAGCTTTAACAACGTTGTGTGGGTTTGATGATCCTTTTGACTTAGCTAAAACATTATGAATCCCAGCACTTTCCATAACTGCACGCATTGCACCACCTGCTATTACACCCGTACCTTCAGCTGCAGGTTTCAATAAAACGAAACCACCACCAAATTTACCAACACCAGAATGAGGTACAGTACCGTTAATTATAGGCACTTTAACTAAATTTTTCTTAGCATCTTCAACCCCTTTAGTTATCGCATCAGTTACTTCGTTTGCTTTACCTAAGCCATATCCAACAACACCATTTCCATCTCCCACAACAACAATTGCAGAAAAACTAAATCGACGACCACCTTTTACCACTTTAGCTACACGCTTTATGGCCACA
>JAOUKG010000591.1 GCA_029882725.1 Cyclobacteriaceae bacterium | reverse complement strand
TACTGGTGACCTTAATAAGCGTCGTGGTATCATGAAAGGAATCGATATGAAAGGTGGAGCTCAAATTATAAAAGCAGATGTTCCTTTAGCGGAATTGTTTGGCTATGTAACGGATTTAAGAACTATAAGTTCTGGTAGAGCTTCTGCAACATTAACTTTCTCTCATTATGCTCCTGTGCCTAAAAATTTGGCTGAAAGTATAATGTCTGAAACACAAGGAATCGAAATAAATTAATCCAACGAGCTAAAATATAGCCTTCACAGGTTATATATGATATAAAGAATATTAAGATGAATCAGAAAATTAGAATTAAACTTAAGTCCTATGACCATAACTTAGTGGACAAGTCTGCTGAAAAAATTGTTAGGGCTGTAAAGACAACAGGTGCTATAGTAAGTGGCCCGATCCCTTTACCTACTGTAAAAGAAAAATTTACTGTACTGCGTTCACCTCACGTAAACAAAAAGTCAAGGGAACAATTCCAATTGTGTACCTACAAACGTTTAGTGGATATTTACTCTAACAGTACAAAAACAGTAGATGCTTTGATGAAGCTCGAATTGCCTAGTGGTGTGGATGTAGAAATTAAAGTGTAATTAAGATTTTCTTAAAAAAAAAGGTTGACTAAATGTCAGCCTTTTTTTTTGCACTATAATTTAACTGCAAAGGCTATAATATATATAAGAATTAACCCTTGTTTTATAGCGGTGATTATGATTTCATTTTTACAATACGAAGTCTCTTCGTTTTTTTATCTTTCTTTGGATCGAAAGGTCTTCTGTGTTTTTTAGGTTTAAAAGCATTTACCGTTCTTCCACTATTTGATTTTCCTCCAATACCTAATGCAGTACAGGAAGTTAAATTTAAAGCTATTAAAATCAGTGATATTGTAAATAATTTCATCAAGAACTTTTTGGTTCTGTTTCAAAGATAATGTTTTATTTAAAATTGCTACATAATTTATTTTTGTTTCATCATTACTGCATGTTTCATATAAGAATTCCTAATGGAATATTGCATTAAGAACAATCAGCTATTAATCATTATACTAATTTAACCAATAAACTTAAAATTGGGGATTTAACTTATTGTAAATAATTGAGTTTTTAACGTGATTAGAGTTTATTGTTTGAACAAATTAGGTAAAAGTAAGGCCATCTCTCTCTATTTCAGATGTAAGACTTTTTCTGTTTTTCATTTTACTGAGCAATGATTATTACGTTTTTTTCTTTTCTGCATTTGAAGTTTAAGACAGCCCTTCTTAATTATGCTTCTTGTTTTTTACTAATAATTTCAAAATTATCAGCATTGATTTCAGTAATGGTTTTTTTACTGCCACTTGTATCTTCATATTGACGATACATTAATTTTCCGAATATTATAACTTCCGAACCCTTTTTTAAAATTTTTTCCATACGCTTGGCTATGTTATCCCATCCTATGATGGTATGCCATTGGGTGGTTGTTATCCAATCTCCATCCTGGTTCTTATACCTTTCATTGGTTGCCATACTGAATGTAGCTTTTGTTTTTCCACTTGTAAAGGTTTTCAACTCAGGGTCTCCGCCCAGATTCCCCATGAGTTGTACTCGATTTTTTATTTCATTCATATTAATATAATTTAAATTATAATAAATATAAATAAAAATATTGCTTTGAAAAAATAAAATCCATATAATTATAAAAAAAATACATTAAATATATTTATATGGCTGAAAAATCATGTTTAAATTGCGGTAGAACAATAGTTGGTCGTACCGATAAAATATTTTGTGCAGATGCCTGTAGGAATTGTTATCACAACAAGAAAAGGAGTGATAGTAATCAAACAGTGAGGCAGGTAAACTATATTTTGAATAAAAACAGAGACATTTTGAAGAAATTAAAGTCTATCGAAGATGATGTTGTGCCTAAGCTAAGTCTTATTGATAGCGGGTTTGATTTTTCCTATCATACGCATGTGAGTCAGGTGGCTGAAGGGCCAGTTCAATATTTCTGTTACGATTATGGTTATTATGGAATAAATAATGAATATTTTGCTTTGATAAAACGGAAATAAATCCCCCGGTTTTAGGTAATTACTTCCCTATTATCAAGGCCTAGTTAAATTGGATAATATTTATCAAACGAAAGTTGTTACTTAATTGAGAACCTTGCGTTTTTCACGAAAAAATTATTGTCTTGACAAGTTGAGCGATTTATTGCTTTATACTCACAATAAACGGAATTAAGTCACGGCTTATCGGTATATGGTATAGGAACAAATAGGGTTAATCGTAATGGACTGAGAACTTAGATTTTGAAACAAAGTATACAAATTTTATTGACGTTTATCTACAATAGGGGGGCGAATAACCTGCTAAAAGATTCAGAAATTTTAATAATTCTTCTTCTCTTTTTCCAGCTATGTATACCTAGTTTACGACTTTTCATAAGGTCATTTTGAAATTGCAGTTCAAGGTTTTTGCATACTTTTTTATCATATATAAAAGCATTGACTTCCATATTTTGTTCAAAACTTCTAAAGTCCATATTAGCTGTGCCTATTGAGGCCAAAAGGTTATCAACTAAAAGGGTTTTGGAATGGATAAAGCCACCGTGAAATTGATAGATCTCAATTCCAGATTCCATTAAATCTTCAAAATAACTCTGTGAACAAAGTTTTACTACAGTGCTGTCGGAAACCCCTGGAATAATCATTTTTACATTAATTCCACTTGCCGAAGCTATTTTTAGAGCATTCAGGATTGTTTCATTAGGCATAAAATACGGTGTTGTAATACATATAGATTTTTCAGCAGAAGTAATGGCTGTAAAATATGCATTCATAACAGCCTTATGATCAGTATCAGGCCCACTTGCTAAAATTTGTACAATAGTTGAATCTTCAATGTTGGTTTCAGGAAAATATTTATCTTCGTCTTCAATGAAATCTCT
>JAOUKG010000590.1 GCA_029882725.1 Cyclobacteriaceae bacterium | reverse complement strand
TAGCTCCTTTAGATCATAAAGGAATGCAATCAGGTTATACAAGTAAGTGTGTGGGGTGTAGTGGAGGTTTTTACTACATAAACAAAACTGAAAAATCCAATACGGATTCATTGGAATTAAAAATAGTCAACCATTGTCCTTCCAATAGGGTATTCTATATAAAATTCAGGGCAATGAATACACAAAGTTGGTATGAAGCTCAATTGAAGTCTGTAGATTCTAAAAATTCAATTAGCTTTATAAGCAATGGCAATGAAATTGACGCTGTAATGATTGCTACTGGAGAAACTGAATTTTGTGAGTCTGAATTAAGTACAAGCGATTGGCGTATATTCATAATATCTATGGTGCCTGAAATTTCATTGGACTAACCAATATGTTCAAAGCAGTATCAAATTTACGAATTAGCCCTTAGCTTAGACTTCCGTCCATTTTTTATAATATTTAAAAGTTTGTCGTACCAGATCTCACCAAATTTTCTAATCAATGGCCCTTTTAAAAATCTATAAAGAGGTACTTTAAGGGCTTGTCCATTATGACATGCAGGTGTACATATATCCCAACGATCATAATTTAAAGCTGTAAATTGTTCATATTGCCTGGAACGTATGGGGTATAAGTGGCAACTGATGGGTTTTGGGAAATCTATTTTCTTATCTAACCAGGCCTTTTCAATACCACATTTCAAAATGTTGTTATCATCGTAAACAGCAAAAACGCATTCTTTTCCGTTAATTGTTGTTGTAGAATATTCATCGTCCTCATCCAGAATATAGGCTCCTTGGGATTCAATAGACTTTAAGGCTTGCCCTGAAAGGTAAGGTTTTACTTTATCCAGAATTAAATCGATTATTGGGAGTTCTTCTTTTTCCAAAGGTGCACCTAAGTCGCCTTCTACACAACAAGCCCCTTTGCATTTAATGAGATCACAAACAAAGTATTGCTCAGCGATATCATCACTTAATATGGCGTTATCAATTTCAATCAAGGTTTTATTGGTTTAATATAAGACTTGCAATTAAGTTATTTATATACAGAATTAAATGTTGAAATGTAATTTTTTGCAAACTTGTAAGTTTTTATTAGTGTTTTATAATTTTAGACTTAATTTCTCTGAAATAGTTATTTCAATTAAAAAAAACGGATAGTTTGTGAATTTTCATGTTTTCATAAACTCAAAATCGTAACTTGCGGGTTCTAAAATTTATGGAAAATCAGGATTACTTAAAGGAATTGAACGAACCTCAGTATGAGGCAGTAGTTAACACAGAAGGACCTACTATGATCATAGCAGGAGCCGGCTCTGGCAAAACAAGAGTTTTAACATATAGGATTGCACATCTTATTCAATCACTAAAGGTTGACCCTTTCAATATATTGTCACTTACATTTACCAATAAAGCGGCAATGGAAATGAGGGAGAGGATCTCCGGAGTAGTAGGAGGTGATGCAAGAAACCTTTGGATGGGTACTTTTCACTCTGTTTTTGCAAGAATTTTAAGATCTGAAGCCGATAAACTTAATTACCCAAAAAACTTCACAATATACGATGCTGATGATTCCAAAAGTCTGATTAGGGATATTGTTAAGGGAATGGATCTTGATGATAAGGTTTATAAAACAAATGCGGTTTTTAGCAGAATCAGTGGTGCAAAAAACAGATTGATTTCCTGGCAGAAATACCTAAGCACACCTATTTATCAGGCCGATGATGCTGAAAGTATGAAGCCAAAAATTGGGGAAATTTATAAAGAGTACAGTAAAAGGTGTTTCAGGGCGGGAGCAATGGATTTTGACGACCTTTTGTTCAATACAAATGTATTGTTCAGAGACCATTTGGATGTACTGCATAATTACCAACACCGGTTTAAATATGTGTTGGTGGATGAGTTTCAGGATACCAATATTTCACAGTACCTTATCACCAAAAAATTAGCTGCTGTAAATCAAAATGTTTGCGTAGTAGGTGACGATGCCCAATCGATTTATGCTTTTCGGGGTGCTGATATTCAAAATATCCTGAATTTTGAAAAAGATTACCCTGACTTGAAAGTTTTTAAGCTTGAACAAAACTACAGATCTTCAAAAACAATCGTTAATGCAGCTAATTCCGTAATTGTCAACAACAAGGCCCAATTAAGAAAAGATGTGTGGACTGCCAATGATGAGGGATCTTTAATTGAAGTGTTCAAAGCACGTTCCGACAGCGAAGAAGGAAAACTTATTGCTTCAAGTATTTTTGAAGAGAAAATGAACAATCATGAGCTCAATAGTGAGTTTGCCATACTTTACAGAACAAATAGTCAGTCCAGAGCCATAGAAGAGGCTTTAAGGCGGAGGGATATCAAATATAAAATTATAGGAGGCCTTTCATTTTATCAGCGAAAAGAGATAAAAGACTTGCTTGCCTATATGAAGTTTACCTTAAATGGAAATGATGAACAATCGTTTAAACGGATAGTAAACCTTCCAAAGAGGGGAGTGGGGCCAGGTACCGTTGATAAAATACTTATGGCAGCATTTGACCACGATATATCCATAGGAGAGGTGATTAATAATGCTGAATTATTTCTTTCGGGAAAAGTGAACCTTGCCATTAAAGATTTCGCTTTGATGATTGAAAATTTTAAGCGGTTATCTATTGAAAAAGACGCTTATGAAGCCGCTGCTGAAATTGCTAAAAGATCGGGCATTTTAAGTGAATTGTATCAGGACAAGACTATAGAAGGGGTAAGCCGCTACGAAAATGCGCAAGAATTACTTAATGCAATAAAGGAATTTTCAGAAGATACTGAAAGGGAGGGTGAAAAAGACCTTTCCACTTTTCTTCAAGAAGTTGCCTTGATGACAAGTGTTGATGCAGATAAAGATGAAGATAACGATAAAGTAACCCTAATGACCATACACATGGCCAAGGGGCTTGAGTTTGGTTATGTGTACAT
>JAOUKG010000589.1 GCA_029882725.1 Cyclobacteriaceae bacterium | reverse complement strand
CCAAATTGAAAAGCATTAGTATTATCACCAAAGGTGTCAAAAATAAAGGATATACCATCGATTGAAGCCCCTCTATAGTCTCTCCGCAAAGAGGGCGTTACATATTCCCTTGTACCGGAAAGATTGTACATTTTTGCAGCAAAATAAATAAACTCATCATCATAGGTGAGCATTATTTCGGTTTCAGTTTTAGCTGCAATGGTGTCGGAAGGAAATACCTGATCAAACCCTGTTGCTTTTTCGGCATTCTGCCACGTCAATTCATCCAGAACCCCGTCCAAATTAATTTTCTCATTTGTTCTTTGTATTAAATACCCTTTTTTTTCCTGAGAAAATAAAGGTTTAACAGAAAGAACAATTAAAAATATTGCAATAAATATTGTCTTGTTTCTTTTCAAAAAAATACGAAATTATTTTAATCTGCGAAGATAGTTGTAATGACAACCTGAATTGTTAGATTCTATCATACAATAGAACCATTAAAATAAAATAGAGATAAATTAAAGGGAATTAAGTACAGGCAATCAGTTACTTATGTATTCCCTGATCCTCAAGTCTGTTTAGGGCTGTTTGAAGTTTCCTTTTTAAGACAATTTCAGTCTCCAACTTCTTTTCCCTTAAATCACTCAACTCTGTTTCAAGTTTTACACTCGCATCCCTACATTGTTTACTCGTAATCATCATTCTTTTGTATGAAATACTCCCAAAAATAATCAATCCGAATAAAGCAAAGATCACTGCCCAAACCATTGTATTGTACGATCCTTTTGTAAATTCAATTCCCATGAAAGAAATAGAATTATTAATTAAGAGACTTTCTTCCAATTCTTTAGAAAGAGTTTCTACTTTTGAAACAGCCTCAACATTGGCTTTTTTTGATTCTTCTATCCTGGAAGATAAATCGGCTGTTTTAAAATAATAATATTTCAGACTATCATTTAAATTGCCTGAAAACTTGTTCAGATATTCAAGAGTAACCGCCTTATAGTTACCGTAACTTTTACTATTCTCCAACAAAAAAGTGTATTGCTCTTTTAAACTTTTATTATCAGGAAAAGGCTCTGTTGCAAACCCATTAATTTGTACTAATCCAACAGCAAACACTATAAAAAACAATTGTTTCATTTGAAAGGCTCCAATAATTTGTATTCGTGAATTATAAAATATCAAAGTTACGAAATTACACCACTAATGATAATTGTATTTTTTTAATAACATTATAATTCGTCAAATAGCAAATTTTTTACTTTAAATGCAAAATATTGTTCCCTATTTAAAACACTTACCCCTGATTATGCAGTAGATTTTAATGCATAATCAGGGATAAGTGTTTTAAATAACAAGAATTGATCTATTTTTAATTAATTGTCAGGGGCCAGGTGAGGTCGATATCTGTTGCTCCGTCTAAAGAGGTAGTAGTTGATGTTTTTATTCCAGGTTGATGTTTTAGCACTACTCTAAAGGTTGCTCCTGAAATAGCATTACCAGTTGTCCAATTTGTTTCCACCCCAATAGGTAATCCATTCAAATCAGTATCAGAATAATTTACAGCATCTGTTCTATTGTCCATATTTCCATTACCTAAAGGACTAGAAAATACATCATTGGCAAATTCAAAAAATATCATATGATCCACTCCTTCTGCAACAACTTCGGCTGCAATATCTGTGGAAGAAACACTATTTTCTATAGATATAGACAAATCGTATTCTGTATTGGCAAGTAAAACAGCATCAGAAACAATGACTATGCTCTCAGGGCCTTCTCCATCGGGGTCTGTAGCAGTAGCTGTTACCGTAGCTAAACCAGGAGTTACAGGCACAAAGGTTAAAGTAACATCTGTAATAATCTCTTCAGCATTCTCAACAACAGGAATATCGTTGTCCTCACATCCCATAATTGCGGTAAATCCAAAAAACATCAAGTATAAAAAATTCCTTTTCATCATTATAATCTTCTTATCAATTTTAAACAACTTCTATTTATGCAATAATGTTGCAAATATACATCAAGTAAAACTATTTACAAAATACGTTGAGTAAATCAATGCGTATTATAAATCTACTTTGAGGGAAAAAACGAAATTTCTACCAGTTTGATCAGAAAAATACCTTAACCGGTCGGTATATATTCGATATGATGTATTAAATAAATTGTTACATTTCAACTGAAAATTAAACTTCTTGTAAGACATTTGAACCGAAGAAGCTAGTAAAAAATAGCCCCTGGGAGCCTCTTTCAAATCAAAAACCTGATCCTTACTCTCAAAAATATTTACCTGATTAATCTCTGCCAAAAGAATATCATCAATTGGAATTATATCTGGTCTATTTAAAGATTTAAATGTATAGTTAGGTTCTACACTCATTTTTAATACATCTAAAAAACGATTATGAATTGAGAAAGAGACCCTATAATTAATAGTAGCCGGAGGTATTTCTATAAGAGGATTACCATTTAATTGACTTGCATACAATAAGTTAAAGGACAATTTCTGATCAATTCCAGATTTTCCATTGTACTCAACATCCGCATCCAATCCCATAAAATTAGCATCGGTTCTAACATAGATAAAATAAGGGAACGGCCCCCTGACTGTATTGGTAATTCCTGCAGGTTTCGCAAAAATATAATTCTCAATGTAGTTATAATAAGAAGATAAAACCCATTGAAAATTATTCTTTTTAAATTCCAGAGACTGCAAAAAATTATAACCAAGCTCAGGTTCTATTTTCAAATTTTCATTATCAGTCAAATTAGAGGCAACTACCTTGTTATTTTCATCAAAATTGAACCTTAACAGGCCATATTCTACAGAAGATTGGTGTTTTCCAAAAATATACAATTCAGAGATATTAGGTGGCCTCCAGGATGTACCTACATTCGTGCTTAAGTTTAAATTATCGGAAATTTTATGAATCCACCCTATGGAACCCGAAAAATTAC
>JAOUKG010000588.1 GCA_029882725.1 Cyclobacteriaceae bacterium | reverse complement strand
TACATTACAATTGATGGGAGCAGTGCATCAGAATCCATTAAATGAACGATACAGGCTTGGGACCAAACTCTTTGAATTGGGCAATAGGTTGTCGTTGAAACAGGTGTTGATACCTCTTGTACATACTTATTTACAAGAGGTTGCCGAACAAATTACCGAGACTGTACAGATGGGTATTTTGGTTGATAAAAAGGTACTTATAATTGATCAGGTGGTAAGCCCTTTAGGGTTAAGGCTTAGCAACGAAACGGGCTCTTCTTTACCATTACATGCCACTGCAGCTGGGAAAGTGCTGCTGGCCGGAATTTACCCGCATACAGCGTTGCTTGATTCCTTAAAGGTTGAAAAATTTACAGATGATACCATCAGTGATATTTCTATTTTAAAATGTGAAATGGAAAAAATTAAAAAACAGGGATTTTGCCTTGAAAAGGAAGAGTTTGAAAGGGGATTGATTTCCCTTTCTTTACCGGTTTTTAATGAAAGGAAAAAGGTTATAGCAGCTATTTCCGTTTCTGGCCCTGCAAGTAGGTTTAAGGAAAGTAAATTGGAGGAATACATTCAAATTGTAAAAAAAGCATCAAAAAATATTGAAGTTGAACTTATCAAACTTCATATAGAAGAAATAATCTAATTAATCAGGTATGAAAGATCAAACAAAGAAATTTACAACCATTCATTATCAAAAGTATCTGGAATTAGATAAAATTCTTGATGCTCAAAAACTGAGAAGTATTGAATTAGAAGGAAAAGCTGCCCATGACGAAATGCTATTTATAGTTACTCATCAGGTTTATGAACTTTGGTTTAAGCAAATATTGCATGAAATTGAATCTGTCATGGATATGTTTTCCAAAGATGATGTGGATGAGAGAAATGTAGGTACAGCGGTACACCGGCTAAAAAGGGTGATAGAAATTCAAAAGTTGCTCATTAATCAGATTGGAATTATTGAAACAATGACTCCTCTTGATTTTTTGGAATTCAGAAATTATTTGTTCCCGGCAAGTGGGTTTCAAAGTTTTCAATTCAGGTTGGTAGAGTCATTACTTGGATTAGAAGATGGGTCAAGGCTTACATACAATAATAAACCTTATGAAAATGCCTTTGACGAGGGACAAAGGGAGATGCTAAAGGAAATAAAGAATAGTAATTCACTTTTTGATCTTGTAGAGACTTGGTTGGAACGGACCCCTTTTTTGCAGTTTGAAGGTTTTGAATTTATTGATCATTACAAAAAGGCAGTAGAGGAGATGATTAATAAAGAAGAGAAATTGATAAAAAAGTCTAATTACCTGAGTGAAGATGAAAAGGAGATGAGGCTAAAAATGTTGGGCAACACCGACAGCTATTATGGAATTATTATCGATGAAAATACACATCAAAACATGAAAGATGAAGGTAAATTAAGACTTTCATACAATGCCTCTGTAGCCGCTTTGTTAATTAGTCTGTACAGAGACGAGCCCATTCTCAACCAGCCTTTTCAATTACTTACTTGCCTGGTGGAAATAGATGAACTTCTTACCAGTTGGAGGTATCGGCATGCACAAATGGTATTGAGGATGTTGGGTAAAAAAATTGGTACGGGAGGGTCTTCAGGGTATGATTACCTTCATGCTACTGCAGTTAAACATCATATTTTTTCAGATTTTCATAATATTTCAACATTATTAATACCACGTTCTGAACTTCCGGATTTACCCCCGGAAATAAGACAAGAATTGGGTTTTTATTATACAAAATAAAGAATGTATGATTAATTACAACAGTCTCGATTACGCTCGGAAACTTGACAAGGAGGATTCTTTGGGGTATTTACGGCGTGAATTTTATTTCCCGGAAACGGAGGATGGAACAACTATTAATTATTTTTGTGGAAACTCGCTAGGGCTGCAACCTTTATCTGCACGTAAATATGTGGAGGAAGTAATGGAAAGTTGGCAAAAACAAGCCGTAGACGGGCATTTCAACGGGGAAAACCCTTGGTGTGAATACCAAAATAGTCTGGCAATTTCGCTCTCTAAAATTGTTGGAGCAAAGCCCTTTGAAGTAGGGATTGCCAATACTTTGACTGTGAACCTTCATTTAATGATGGTTTCTTTTTACAGGCCAAAGGGAAAACGATTCAAGATTTTGGTTGAGTCTGATTTATTCCCATCTGATTTGTATGCCATAGAGTCTCAGCTTAGGTATCATGGACTGGATCCCGAAGATGCAATTATCAAAGTTTACCCTGATGATGGTCCTCTGATAAGTAAGGGTAAAATTGAAGAGATCATTAATGACAAAGGAGAAAGTATTGCGCTAATACTTTTAGGAGGTGTTAACTATTATACGGGACAGGTATTTGATTTGAAAAGTATCACTTCTGCAGGGCATGAGAAAGGATGTGTGGTTGGTTTGGATTTAGCACATGCTGCAGGTAATATTGAGCTTGAGCTTCACAGTTGGGGGGTTGATTTTGCGGTATGGTGTAATTACAAATACCTTAATTCGGGACCTGGTAGTATTGCCGGGTATTTTGTGCATGAAAGGTATGCATTCGATCAAACACTACCCCGATTTGCCGGATGGTGGGGACAATCAATGGATACAAGGTTTAATATGAGAAAACCCTTCGACCCTATCCCCGGAGCTGAAGGCTGGGTAATGAGTAACCCTCCAATCCTGGCAATGGCTTCTATAAAAGCATCTATGGAAATTTTCGATAGTGTTCCATTTACAAAGCTCAGGGAAAAATCTGTACAATTAACAGGTTATCTGGAAGAACTTATTGTGGGTGCAAAATTACCGGGTGTAACAATTTTAACACCGCAAGACCCTGAGCAGCGGGGGTGTCAGTTGTCCTTACATTTTGAAGAAAAAGGAAGGACAATCTTTGAATACCTTCATAAGTCGGCAGTCATCACAGATTGGCGGGAACCCAACGTTATTAGGGTAGCAC
>JAOUKG010000586.1 GCA_029882725.1 Cyclobacteriaceae bacterium | reverse complement strand
GTTATGCATTGCAAGAACATTGGCTGTCGAACCCTCTGTTATACTGATGGATGAACCTGCTTCTGCACTGGATCCAATTTCTACAGCGAAAATAGAAGAGTTGATTTTTGAACTAAAACAAAAATATACAATCATTATTGTTACACACAATATGCAACAGGCAAGCCGTGTAAGTGAAAAAACGGCTTTTTTCTATATGGGTGAACTTATTGAATATGGTAAAACCAAACAAATATTCATGAACCCCAAAAAAGAAAAAACAGAGAATTATATTAGTGGAAGATTTGGTTAATTATATAGACAATAGTACCGTATGAACCCCATAGAACCAGAAATAGAAAAAATAGGTGATGCCGTAATCGAAATGATTGAATTGGTAAAACAGCAACTTTCAAGATCAAAGGATGCCTTTTTAAATCTTGATAAAGAACTGGCAAGCCAAATTAACCATACTGAAAAAAGAGTAAATTCACTCGAACTCACCATAGATAAATACTGTGAAAATACAATTGCCAGGTTTAGCCCTGTAGCTACAGACCTTCGCTTTGTAGTGTCTATGCTCAAAATCAATTCTGATTTAGAGCGGATAGGTGATTACGCAGACAGTATAGCAGATTATGTAAGAATTATAGAAACCCCAGTGTCGAAAGAACTTCTTAAAACAGTTAGTGCATCCGAAATGTTTGACCTTGCTGTTGGAATGATGGATCTTTTGGAAGAAGCTTACGTAAAGGACAATACCAAAAAAATGAAAAAACTTTTTAGCAGGGACACCGCTCTTAATGAAATTAATAAGCAAAAGTCATCTGCCATAAAAGATTTTCTTTTGAAGAACCCTGAATCTATTGATGAGGCTCTTTTTGTTCATAGTACGATTAAAAAACTGGAACGGGTAGGAGATCACGTAAAAAATATAGCCGAAAACTATATTTTCTATTCCGATGCTAAAGTGATGAAACATAAGAAACTATCATAATTAGTATCCATCATCTACTAACTCCCCTTTTTCTATAAGAGATCTTGAAATATTTAGGATATGATCTCCAATTTTTTCGTAGTTATCGAAGATGTTCCTCATAATTATGCTGTTTTCAACCGGGGAAGAAACTTCATTAAAATGACCGATCTCCGCTAGCCTGATATCCCGTACGTGATCATTGATCTTATCTTCACAAAAAATTGAGGCTTTTATATCCACCACCTCTTCATCAATATTCTTGATCATTTGTTTAAAGGCATTGTCTACCAGAACCGAAAGTTTATCAAACTGTTCCAATTGATACTCAGTAAAATAAATATTTTGGGCATTTTTTTGAACGTGTTCATTTGAAGAGTGTATTAATAAATCGGTAATACGTTCTAAGTCTGTAATAATATAAAAATAGGAACGCATCTTCTGAAAATAGTGCTCACTAACTTCTGAATTCAGTGCTTTTATCAAATACAGGGAAACACGTTTTTCAATCTCTTTTGAGACAAAATAATCTGCCTTTATAGATTTATTTAAAGCGATAACTTCATTTTTATCATGTTCTTTTAATTGTCTGAAAAAAAGATGACTTGAATTGTATACAAGTTTGGAAAATTTATTGATTTCCGTTCTTGATCCCTCCAATGACGCTAACGTTTCAGGAATAATGACATCATTAGTTTCATAATCACCTTTGGATTTAATCGTTTTTGAGGCCAATGAAACCAAAATGTTTACAAAGCCAATTAATAAAATAACATTTATAAAATTAAATCCTGTATGAAAAGCGGCAAGTGTAAATGCATTTGGGTGATCCATATCGTGTGCAGGAAAAATCATGTCTATTCCTTCCAGAAAAAAGGGTGCAAGAAAAATCATCCATCCTACACCTATTAAATTAAAAATTGAATGTATTCTGGCAGATCTTTTTGCTTCAGAATTGGCTACCAAAGCAGCCAGTTCTGCTGTTATTGTAGTTCCTATATTCTCTCCAAGTATCATGGCCGCACCAATTTCAATGGGTAATCCCTTTAGGGTAAGGGCAATTGTTAAAGTCATAGCGGCACTACTTGATTGCATAACAATAGTTAAAGTTGCCCCTATTAATACAAAAACCAACCTTGAAAAAATACCAGGATCACTAAATGTCTGTAAGTAACTTATTAGTTCTTCATTTTGCCGTAAATCAGGTACGGAATCTTTGAGAGCCTCAAGACCTAAGAAAAGTAGAGCTAAACCTACAACTGTTTTTCCCCAATTTTTAAAATTTTCTTTTTTTGAAAATATAAATGGGAATCCAAGGGCAATTAAAGGAAGTGCAAAACTGGCAATCTTTACTTTAAAACCCATTAAAGATACCAGCCAACCTGTTACGGTAGTTCCAATATTGGCACCCATCATTACCCCTGCCGATTCAACCAAACTGAGAAGACCCGCATTTACAAAACTAACAGTCATTACTGTGGTGGCCGACGAACTTTGAACCAAAGAGGTAATTAGAAACCCCGTGAGTACCCCGGTATATCTATTGGTGGTCATCACTCCCAACAGACGGCGAAGTTTTAATCCTGCTGCTTGTTGAAGTCCATCACTCATCACCTTCATTCCATAAAGGAAAAATCCCAATGATCCTAAGATTTTAAGAGCTCCAATTATTATATCCCAGACCATAGGCAGTTAGTACGTAACAATTTAAGAAAGCTCATAGATAAAATATAAGGTTAACATGCCTAAAGTTAATAATTTAATTGGTTTATAAATTAAATCAAAGGTTTTGTAAACACACGGAAAACAAACTCCAATTAAATACTATTTATTGTAATGACTTTGAACTGAAATAGAATTCTATTTTATAGACAGATTTCATTACCATTTCGTAATGGTTTTGACGCCATATTTTTTTTGAAGTGGGCTGGTGTTCATAGATGTTCGTTTAGTGCCTACTTATAATTTAACATTAGGGTAATATTAGAATATTT
>JAOUKG010000587.1 GCA_029882725.1 Cyclobacteriaceae bacterium | reverse complement strand
CGGAACAATGACCGGTTCTACTGAAATGGTACTTAGTGAAAAAAATGCAGACAGTATTGTTGCTCATACCATGGGTATTCCTGCTACAGATCCAGATTTTTTTGAAGCAAAACGTGAAATCATTTCGGAAATAGGAAATATTGTTCTTAATAGTGTAATAGGGAATTTATCCAATTCCATGGAAGCCACTGTTGAATATCAAGTTCCCCTTTACCTTGAAAAATCAAATGACTTCATTGAAAATGACAAAACAATGAAAAATGACACTATTGTGCTTTTTTGCGAGACTAAAATGGTCATAGACGACTTTTCGCTAAAATGTACAGTAAATATCTTTTTAATTGAAAATTCTTTTGCCCACCTTGGAGTCTACCTTAGAAAAGAAATTCAAAAATATCTTTAATTAATCTCATTTACTTTTACCAGAAAAGGAATACTTCCGTTAATAATCACCATTAACTTTGGAAGTTCATATCATTGGATATTCCATACTATTTATTAAATTATAGTCAGATTATGCAATAGTATTTGTATCGGAAATCAAAAAAGTAAAAAACAGAAAATTATTGTACAATCCGGATTAAAGTTGTTTTAACTAAATAATTGACTTATGAACATTTTAGACCGAGTGAAGAGAATCCTTTTGAACCCAAATCAGGAGTGGGAAATAATTAAAGGAGAAGAAACAAATAACCAATCTTTAATAACCCAATATGCACTGCCTCTGATAATTGCAGGAGGGATTACTGCTGTTATTGGTAATTTTCTCAACGACTACTCTATTGGATACATAATTTCTTCCGGTGTGATCTCCATTGTGGTACAACTTATACTTCTTCTCGTTGCTTCTTATATTATTTATATACTGGCAGATTCCTTTGGATCAAAAAAAGATCTTAATTCAGCCATGAAATTGGTTATATATTCCAATACAGCAGCCATGGTGGCAGCCGTAGTCTCAAACTTTTCCCCCATACTCGCATGGATAGGATTATTTGGTCTGTATGGAATTTATCTTTTTTGGACAGGTCTTTCCAAAATCATGGAAACACCTGAAGAGAAAAAATTAGTATTTACCATTGTTGCAGCAATTTTGGTTTTTTTTACTACAGCAATTTCAGGCATTATTATAACTACGATCATCGGAATTTTATCATTCTTATATTAAGGAATTTTTATTCACTTATTTATTCACTTATCTGTTCATAATTTAACTGTTAAATGTATGCGAATTACACTTTCACTTTTCATTCTCCTTTTAACACTTTCCTGTTCCACAAATACGCCCTCATCTGATAAAAAGGAATCTCATTCAAATTCAAGTTCAATTTTAAAGTCAGGATTACCTTCAGAAGAAGGTTTTTCTGCTGACCGCCTCGATAAAATAGACAAAATGATTGAGAAGGCAATTGAAGAAAAGCAAATTCCGGGAGCGGTGGCTCTAATTGCCAGAAATGGAAAGGTAATTTACAATAAAGCCTTTGGTGAATCTGATGTAAAAAATAAAAAACCATTCAAAACTGATGATATCTTCCGTATTGCCTCCCAAAGCAAGGCCATTACAAGTACCGCTGTTATGATTTTATGGGAAGAAGGTAAGTTTCAACTCGACCAACCCATTTCAGATTTCATACCTGAATTTAAAAACCCTAACGTTCTGGAAAATTTTAACGAAAGTGATTCAAGTTATACCAGTATTCCTGCTGATAAAGAAATTACCATCAGGCATTTGATAACCCATACTTCAGGAATTGGATATGGCGTAATTGACGGCGACCCCCGGTTTAAATCTCTTTACCACAAAGCCGGCATTACAGATTTATTCACAACAGAAGCCACAACAATAGAGGAATCTGTAAAAAAACTTGCTAAACTTCCTCTTCATCACAACCCGGGAGAAAAATTTACCTACAGTGAGGGATTGGACGTATTGGGATACTTTATTGAAATTGTTTCAGGGATGCCCTTTGATCAATTTTTAAGGGAAAGAATATTTGATCCTATTGGGATGGATAACACCTGGTTTTATTTACCTGAAGAAAAAAGAGAACGACTTGTTCCTGTTCAATATCCAAATGAAGGTAACTGGGATCATTACCCTGTCACTTTTTACGATACAGATTATCCTAAAACAGGTGCAATGACCTTCTTTTCAGGGGGTGCCGGCTTATCAAGTACCGCCGAAGATTATGCTAAATTTTTACAAATGTACCTTAATAAAGGGGAGTATAATGGAGCCAGAATACTAAGCCCAACCACGATAAACACAATGATGACAAACCAATTAACTGATATTAATGGCAATTATGGGTTGGCATTTGGCCTCGTACTGGAAAAAGGAGTTCAGAAAGGAGGCAGTGGCAGTTTGGGCACTTTCGATTGGGGTGGGTACTTTAACACGCAATATTTTGCAGACCCAGAGCTTAATATTGTTGGAGTTTTTATGAAGCAAACACAAAACACCTCCGACCCCACAGGTTGGAAGTTCCGGCAAATGGTATTTGCTTCTGTGGTGGAATAAATTAGGTTTAACTTCTGGGATGAAACTCTGTGATAACCTGACGGAGGTAATCACGATCCAGGTGGGTATAGATTTCTGTAGTGGTAATGGATTCATGACCCAACATTTCCTGAACGGCTCGCAAATCGGCTCCTCCTTCAACAAGATGTGTAGCAAAGGAGTGCCTGAATGTATGAGGTGATACGGTCTTATTGATTCCACAAGTAGCTGCTAACTCTTTTATAATGATGAAAATCATTACTCTCGATAACTTACTTCCTCTTCTGTTCAAAAAAAGGTAGTTTTCATTCCCTTTCTTTATTTTTAGATGTACCCGAATTTCATTTTGATATATCTCTATAAACTTTCCTGCATCCCTACCAATAGGCACTAATCTTTCTTTATCTCCTTTTCCTACCACACGAATAAAACCGGAATCGATATATAAA
>JAOUKG010000585.1 GCA_029882725.1 Cyclobacteriaceae bacterium | reverse complement strand
ACCTGATCGATATTGCTTATTTTCCCTTTATCCATAAAAGAATGCAGGCCGATGCCCTACTTTTCGTTAGTGGTGAAAAAGGAACTGACTTTTTCTATCTGATACCTACTTTTTTAGGGCAGTTCTGGTACCTGTGGCTCCTTTTTATAATTTTTATAGGTGCCATTTGGAAAATCTATGATTATAGCAATTCCTTCAAAGTATTTGTACCCCGATCTTTAAAATTACACCTGGGTTCTCTGGCACTTTTTATTGGAGTCGCTGCATTAGCCTTTTTGGGAGTCAGAGGGGGGCTTCAGCTAAAACCCCTCCAACTTATTCATGCATCCAACATGACAGAAGTCCAAAATATCCCCGCCCTGATTAACACGCCTTTTTCTCTCTATTCCACTGTCACAAAGGAAAAATTACCCGAGGTTCAATACTTCACAAAAGAAGAACTCAATGAAACGGATCAGGGTATTCATACCCCAACGGATTCTGTAAAAATGAATAACCAAAATGTGGTATTGATTATCGTTGAAAGCTTTTCAAAAAAATATTTAGGATATTTCAATGACCAGGCACAAACCCCCTTTCTGGATTCCCTGACCAATGAAGGCCTAATTTTCACCAATGGTTTTGCCAATGCCACCGAATCTATCCAAGGCATACCTGCCGTTATCTCTTCGATTCCCTCCTTGATGGATGAATCCTTCATTTTTTCCCCTTATTCTACAAATAAGATAACATCTATACCCTCTTTATTAAAAGAAAAGGGCTATAGCACCTCTTTTTTTCATGGAGGCAATAATGGAACAATGGGTTTCGATCTATTTAGTAAACTGGCTGGATTTGATACATACTATGGTAGAAATGAGTACGGAAATGATGAGGATTTTGATGGAAAATGGGGAATATGGGATGAGCCATTTTTGCAATATATGGCGGACCAATTAGATGCTACCCCCCAACCTTTTTTCACCTCAGTGCTTACACTAAACACGCATCACCCATTTAAAATACCTGAAAAGTACAATGACAAATTCAAACAAGAGGGTCATCCAATCTATTCTTGTTTTCAATACACAGATTACGCATTGAAACTCTTTTTTCAGGAAGCCAAAAAATCAGAATGGTTCGGGAACACACTTTTTATCATTACTGCCGACCACGCCGCTCCAAATTTTGAAAAGGTAGAAATTAGTCCATTGGAAAATTATCAGATCCCCATCCTGTTTTATAAACCAGACGGTTCTTTGAAAGGTGTTAATGAAAAAACAGCCAACCAAATAGACATATTACCCTCTTTATTGCATTTATTGGCTTACCCCGAGCCTTTCTTCTCATTTGGAAATGACCTTTTTAAAGAGGGGGCAAATACATTCTCTGTCAATTATAAGTCGGGTATCTACCAACTCATTGACTCCGAATTTACCTATCAATTCAATGGACAGGAAGGCGTAGGGTTATACAATTGGAAAGAAGATCCATTTTTACACAATTCTCTGGATTTTGATAAACCATCAGTCAAACAAATGGAACATCAGTTAAAAAAAACGATTCAGTTGTTTAATCATAGCCTTGTAAACAATAAAATGGTTTTTGACCATATATATACATATCAAAAACCGCCAATATAATATCCGTATTTATTTCAACAAAAATATTTAAATTACGATTTAATATATATTCAATAATTAATTGAAATAAAAAAATGAAAGATAAGCAAAACAGAAGGTCGTTCGTGAAAAATACCTTAGCCAGCAGTATTGGTCTTGGGCTTGCCACTTCCACACATGCATTTAATATTCTCCCCTCCTTTCCGGTAAAAGACAAACTTAAGGTGGCTATTATGGGAGTAAATGGAAGAGGAATGGCACATGCTGAAGGTTTTGCAAATCAGGAAAATGCCATTGTTTCCTACATTGCCGATGTGGACAGCCGCGCAATGGAAAAAGGGGTTGCTGCAGTAAAGGCTGCCGGCCAAAAAGATAAAGTAAAAGGAATTAGTGACTTCAGAAAAGCACTTGAAAGTAAGGATGTGGATATTTTGTCCATTGCCGCTCCTGATCACTGGCATACGCCCGCTTCCTTGATGGGATTAGAAGCCGACAAACATATCTATGTTGAAAAACCAGGAAGTCACAATCCTGCCGAAGGGGAATTATTGATCAATGCAGCCAAAAAACATGGAAAAATAGTTCAAATGGGCAATCAAAGAAGATCCTGGCCCCGGGTAATTGAAGCTCTTAAAGAATTACACGGTGGTGTAATTGGCAGGGTTTATTTTGCACGAGCCTGGTACACAAACTCAAGACCCAGTATAGGACAGGGAAAAATTGTGCCTGTTCCGGAATGGTTGGATTTTGATTTATGGCAAGGTCCTGCCCCGAGGAAAGAATTTTTGGATAATCTCGTGCCCTATAATTGGCATTGGAGATGGCATTGGGGAACGGGTGAACTATTAAATAATGGTACTCACTTTATTGATTTGGCCCGTTTGGGATTGCAGGTTGATTTTCCTAAAAAAGTATATAGTACAGGCGGAAGGTACCAGTACAACGATGACTGGGAAACCCCGGATACCCAATTAGCAACATTCGATTTTGAAGGAGGTAAGACCATTTCATGGGAAGGAAGAAGTTGTAATAACATGTCAATCAATGGCATGGGCTCGGGAGTTTCGTTCCACGGAGAAGAAGGAACTCTGGAAATTAACGACAACTCCTATAAAATATATGATAAATCAAGGAAATTAATCAAAGAAGTAGAAAGCTCAACGAATACTATTGTAGATCAGAAAGGCCCGGGTTTTGACCTGGACAAAGACCATTTTTCCAACTTCCTCAACAGTATTACAGGTTCAGAAACCCCCAATTCACTGTACTCAGATAGTTTTAAAAGTGTTTTGTTGTGTCATTTGGGAAATATCTCCTACAGAAAGGACAGAGCCTTGCATTGTGATCCAACCAATG
>JAOUKG010000023.1 GCA_029882725.1 Cyclobacteriaceae bacterium | reverse complement strand
GAAGAAGTATAAAACCTCTAAAAATTCTATTTCTCCAGCATTTTATTCTGACAGTATTCAAATAGAAGAGAATAAAAAAGGAATTGCCGTTTTAACTGATAAGACCCTAACCTATAAAGGAAACCCCATTATATATAACCCAAAGGAAATAAAGTCCATTAAAAAAGTAGGTAATCATTATTTCATTAAACCATTGAGCCAAAGCACAAACTATTTGTTCAAATCAACTGTGGCTTTTGAAAATATTAATAAGCTTCCCTCTTTACAATCTGATTATGCACAAGGCAGGCCTTCGGGAGGTAATTTTGAATGGTTTGGAGCCGACCAACAGGAAATATTTTCATGGGGGCCCTCCATTAAAAATCTGGAATTTGATGGTTCCAATTACAATTTCGATCTTAACGGAAGGCTCGTGGATTTAGGCAATGGAAATGGTAAAAAAGCCATTGTTTACGACCCAAATTCATTTTTTAGAACTGGATTTATTACCAACAATGAACTGGTAATCAGTATCCCAGGCACTCGTTTTAGGTATTTTACCATTGATGGAGAATACGCACAAAGGTCTGGGGTGTTACCGTCAACTTCATATAACTTCCAAAATATTGCCCTTTCCCTTAAAGATTACAAATGGCTCAAAAATCTTAAAATAAATCCCTCTGTTCGATTCAACAATTCCTCAGGTAATATTTTGCCTCGGGGAGCAAATTATGCACAAATACTTGGGTCTGTTTATCGCACTCCTCCTACTTTTGATAATGCAAATGGTTTATCAAGGTCATCAGCACTAAACAACCCCGATAGTTACTTATTAAATGATAATAGTGTGCGATCTCACGCACCTAATTTTGCCGACAATCCCTATGGACTCGTTAATACTATACCAGATAATGAGACCTCCAAACGCTTAATTGGTACTTTAGGAATGGATTATTCGGGAATTAAAAATATTGAACTTGTATTCAGGGGAACATTGGATAATCAATGGAGTCAAATCAACTATGGTATGGCTCCCGGTTATTCCTCTATAGCTTTTGGCAGACTTACTGACAAGAATATAAATTCCACATTCCTCAATAGCACCTTGGGTGGAAAATACGTAAAACATCCATCTAATTATGATTGGATACTTGAAATTTCTTCTTCCTTTCAGACTAACTTTCAAAAAGTATTTTTAGAGAGAAACGACGGAACAGGATTTAGCTTCGCTAATTTTGAAGAAGGAAAAAACGCTGCTTTTTCCAATTCATTAATTCAAACATTAAGCAGGACTTCCCACGAAACGCTTATCAATGTCAATTATAATTACGACTATTTTATTAAAACCAATTTGTCTGCCAAAAGCTACTTTTCCAATACTATCGTTAGATCTTCCCCCAATTTTTATCCTGCGTTTAGTTTAAGTATTAATCCTGGCAGACTATTCGACTTTTATGGAATAGGAGAACTTAAAACCTATATGTCCATTGGAAAGAGTATAAGAGAAACTCCATTAATTTATTCCGATTGGGCATATCTTTCAACGAATTTGCCCTTAGAAAATTACGATCGTTTTTATGAGTCATCGGAATTGTTCACCAATAATACATTAAGCCCTGAAACCGAGCGTAAATTTGAAACAGGGCTGGAAATGGAACTTTTTTATTATATACATTTAGACTTTACCTATTTTGACCATGTTACTTCAGATTTTATAGCTCCTGTAATTAACGGAGGTGTTTTTGAATTAGAAAATGCAGCAAAAATTCAAAATCGAGGAAGTGCTATTACAATAATATATAACCCCTATTGGGAAATACTTTCAAGTTTGCAGCTCAATTGGACAAAAAGCAGGTCACTGGTGAAAGAAATTTATGGCCAACCAAGCCCCATACCTCTTGCTGGTTTCAACACAGTACAAACGGTCATGGCTCCTGGTCAAACCTATGGTGCCATATATGGAACTAGCTACCTACGAAACGCTGGAAATGACATCGTAATAGACAATGACGGTTTTCCCATTGAAGATGCCACACTTCAACTTATTGGAGATCCTACTCCGGATTGGATAGGATCATTTACCGCTACACTTTCTTACAAGAAATGGAATTTTGATCTTCTTTTTGAACACAAACAAGGCGGTGATATGTGGAACGGAACCCGGGCAATGCTAGATTACCTGGGAAGAACGCAGGAAACAGCAGACATGAGAAACACATCGAATTATATTTATGAAGGGGTTGATCTCACAGGGTCTCCTAATTTAAAATCAGTTTCATTTTCAGATCCATCCCTTCCTGTAGATCAAAACAGGTGGACCCGATATGGATGGGACGGAGTTGGTGAGGAATATATAGAAAAATCTACATGGAGTAGATTAAGCGAGGTTTCCATTTCACACAACTGGAATAATTTTTTCGATAGTCGTTTCAAAATGATAAAAATATCTGCATCTGCCTATAATCTTTTAACATTTTCTCCATACAAAGGCGTTATACCTACTTCAAGTCTGTATGGTTATATGAATGGCAGTGCATTGGATCTATTCAATCAACCTGGAACAAGAAGGTATTCCCTAACATTAACTCTTAAATTTTAAAGCTATGGTTACAGGTAAAATATCAAAAATTCTGATTATTTCATTGTTGCCTATACTGGCTTTCTCGTGGATAAATGAATCTGAATTCATAAATAAACTTAAACTAAAACTGGAGCAACATAAACAGAAATTCCCGGAAGAAAAGATTTACATACAAACCGATAAGTCTTACTATTTACCTGGGGAAAGTATCTGGTTCAACGGTTTTGTTCTAAATAGTAACACGCACCGTCCTACCCGTATTAGCGATGTACTCTATGTAGAACTTATCGCACCCAATGGGCAAATTAAGAAGAAACTCGATTTGTATATAAATAATGGTACCTCAAATGGCGATTTTCATATTGACTCATCAGACCCCGGAGGAATCTATGAAATCAAGGCTTATACCCAATGGAACAAGAATTTTGGTCTGGAAAATACTTTTTCCAAAAAACTTACTATTCAAAAAATCTCCACTCCTCGCTTACTTCTCACTCTAGATTTTGTCAAAGAATCGTACGGAGTTGGCAGCGATGTACAAGTAGAATTACAAACAAAAGATTTACAAAACAATCCTTTAGTAAATGCTCAAATCAATTATACTTTAAAAGTAAAAGGACAAGAATACCTTAAAAAAGAGATGACAACCCATAATTCAGGCATCACTACACTTGAATTTATACTTCCAGACACATTGAAAACTACAGATGTGTTTTTACAAGTCATAGTCAACAATAAGGGTACTGAAGAGTCAATTAGTAGAACTGTACCCATTTCCCTTAATAATATAACCATGCAGTTTTTCCCGGAAGGCGGGCAATATGTTGAAGGAGTAAAAACACGTATGGCCTTCAAAGCTCTCAATGAATACGGGAAAGGGGCCGATGTAGAAGGGAAAATTTTGGGGAATAGGGACGAAATTATTACCACATTTAAAAGCTCCCACATGGGTATGGGTTCCTTTGAATTTACACCTGTAAAAGGAAAAAAATACCATGCGATTGTTGAAAAACCTTTTCATAACAGCGAAACATTGGAATTGCCAGAGCCTCTTAAAGATGGATTTACATTGAATTTAACCACTCAGGATAAAAAGAATATTATTTTTTCCATACATGCTCCGAAAACATCTAAAGTGAGTTTGGTCGGCCATATTCACGGTGAGTTTATTTATGGCGAAGAGTTGGATTTAAAACCGGGATTAAACGAAATTAAAATAGGTATAGAAAAGTTTCCCCGCGGTATTGGTGTTTTCACCTTATTCGACAACCAGGGCACAGGTCAATGTGAGCGCTTGGTATTTATAAATGAAAATAAAGGGCTGATAATCAAAATTGAAACAGATAAAGAGAAATACTTACCCAGAGAAGAAGTTCATCTTAAAATCAAAACACTTGATGGGAAGGGCAATAATGTACCCACAAAACTTTCACTTTCAGTTGTAGATGAACAACTTTTAACTTTCGCTGACGATAAACAAGACAATATACTGTCTTCCATGCTACTATCTTCAGAAATAAAAGGTGAGATCCAGGAACCTTCTTACTATTTCGATCCTGAAGAAGAAACAAGATATGAAGATCTGGATCACTTACTTATGACTCAGGGATGGAGACGATTTACATGGGAAGAGGTACTGAATCCTAAAGTGCAAATAACCCATATTCCAGAAAAAATTTCCCAAATAACAGGCATAACAACCACTAAAAATGGAAAACCCATCTCGACAGAAGTCTCTTTTATTGAATTGGGAGGAAGTAAAAGGATCATTAAACTGAATAGCAGGAGTGACGGTTTTTTTGTAGTCAAAAATATTGATCCAAGGGTTTCAGCTTTATTATTGGTCAAGAAACATCTAAAAATTGAAGTGAAAGAAGGAAATATAATACCCAATTCAACTTCTCAATATCCCTTTTATGGTGCCGGATATTCGTATTATAACGATGAAATTTTTAGTAATTCAAATACAGTAGAAATTGTTAATACAGATGAAGAGTCTGAAGGTGAACCCGTATCCTCACAAGTAAATGTTTCATTATCAAATGATGTAACACAATTAAGTGAAATAATAGTTACAGGATATGGGGTAGCAGAGAAAAGTAATCTTACAAGTTCAATATCTTCTATCTCTTCAAACAATCTTATTTCAAGAAATCCTATACCAAGCATTTCTAATTTATTGCAAGGAAGAGTAGCGGGAGTCACTATAATAGAACAACAAATGACACCTGGAGCAGGTTCAACTATACGAATAAGGGGCATTAGTTCTCTTTCAAATGGTCAGGAGCCTTTGTATGTAATAGATGGCCACCCTATAAATTTTTCCAATAATTCTAATTTTAATATTGGCAATCTTATTAACCCTGAAGATATAAATAGTATATCGGTACTTAATTCAGCAGAAGCTATATTGTTGTATGGTAATGCAGCGGCCAATGGTGTAGTTGTAATTTCTACAAAAGACGGATTGAGCAATAGTTATTATAGTAAGGCGTGGCCTCGTTTCACCGGAGTGACCGTTGGACGAAGACAATTTTCGCAAACCAGAGAATTTTACACCCCTCCTCCTGCCCCATTTGAAGTGGTAGAAAGAAATGACTTCAGAACCACCGTTTTTTGGGAGAATGAGGTGGTAACAGATGAAGATGGAAACGCAGAATTGGTATTTTACAACAATGACGCCGTAAGTTCATTTCGCATTGTAACTGAGGGTATTACCCCGTTCGGTGAAATAGGGAGAAGCGAAATTAATTATCACACTTCAATGCCCCTCGCAGCTGATATTCGTGTGCCTGAATTTATAGGTATGGAAGATATAGCCTATGTACCCGTCAGAATTACCAATGAATCTGAAGAACAACAATCTGCCACAGTAGAAATAACAGTTCCAAGAGGCATAACATTAAACGGCCCTGAAAATTATTCAGTTGATATCCCTTCCGGGGAAAGTAAAACAGCCTGGTTCACATTAAAATCCTCGGGTCAAACCGGTGAGTTTCCCATTGACATTGAGGTGAAATCTGTACATTTTCAAGATAAAATGACCCGACAATTGAAAGTTAAAAATATTGGTTTTCCCATTAAATACAGTTTTAGTTCAATGTCAGACGACACGACCTTCCATTTTTCAATCAACGATATGGAAAAAGGCACCCTAAAAGCTGAATTCACTGCTTATTTGAATATATTTTCAGATTTAATGGACGGCGTTGAGTCCATTTTCAGGGAACCTTATGGCTGTTTTGAGCAGGTTTCTTCCAGTAATTACCCCAATATTCTGGCCATGCAACTTTTAAAACAGTCGGGAGAAAGTAATAAATCCATTGAAACAAATGCCATGCGTTATCTTACTTCGGGTTACAAAAAACTCATTGCCTACGAAATCAAAGGAGGTGGGTTTGAATGGTATGGTGATCCTCCAGCTCACGAAGGATTAAGTGCCTACGGTTTGTTGCAATTTATGGAAATGAAGAAGGTAAGTAATCTGGTAGATGAAAAAATGCTTGAACGCACCTATCAGTGGATTATGAGTCGTAAAAATGGTAACGGTAGTTTTCATCAAAATCAGGGAAAATACGGTTTTTCATCGGCGTCTGATATTGTAAATAATGCATATCTCATTTATGCTTTGTCAGAATATAAACAAGAAAATCTGGATAAAGAATATGCTAAAGCATATCAAGAGGCTATGAGTAGCAAAGACCATTACAGGCTGCCTTTATTGGCTATGGCTTCCTATAATCTCGATAAAAAGCAAGGATACAGGCTTATTATTGATTATTTCAGAGAATTTATTGAACAAAAAAGTTTTAAAAACATCCGGGCTGATCACAGCATTGTAAGAAGTTATGGAAACTCATTTAATGCAGAGATATTGTCGTTATGGACACTAGCACTCCTGAAAGATGCCCAAAACAACCTTCCCTATATCAATACTTGTATTAGTGAGTTGGTAAAATACAGGAAACACGGAGGATTTGGTTCTACCCAGGCTACCGCTCTGGCTTTGAAATCACTTACTCTCTATTCACAATATGTTAGTAGTAGTTTACAGGGTAAAATAGCCATAACAACCAATGGTACCCTCTCTGAAGAAGGGCAATACAGCAATGGTAATATGGAAAGACTTACGATGACAAGTTTTCAAAAAGATCTAAAAACAAATGAAAACAGTGTTAATATCCGTTTTTTAGAAACTGAATCGCCTGTTTCCAATTCCTTGAATGTTAGCTATTTCACCAAAACACCACCAAGCAATACTGAATGTAAAGTGGCGCTGAATCTGAAGTATTCATCAGAGCAACTTTCTGTAAATGAGTTCTTACGGTTGAACATACAAATAAAGAACAAAACTAACGATGGATTACCCTCTACCATAGCAGAAATAGGAATACCCGGAGGATTAAGTTTGCAACCATGGCAATTAAAGGAACTACAGGAGAAGAAAGTTTTCGATTATTATGAAATATTGGATGGTAAGCTAGTAATCTATTACAGAGAAATGGGTCCTAATGAAACGAAAAACATACAATTGGATTTAAAAGCAGAAGTACCCGGCCAATACACTGGCGTTTCGAGCTCAACGTACCTATATTATACAAATGAGTACAAACATTGGGTAAAGGGAATTATTGCAAATGTCGCTAAGTAAGAGTGTTCAGTATGAATTTTAATAAGCCAACCCATATTCCAATGATTTTTTCACACTTACCCATTCTTGCTCTGTTCAACCGTAAATGTCTTTTTAAAACCTAGTGGGAGTTTCTTAATTGTAATTTCATCAAATGAAACCATTGGATACAAACTGTCAATTTTGTTTGTATCATCTTTAAGATCAGCAAGCAGTTCATTGGTTCTGTTTACGTAAAACTCCCTTGATGTCCAACCTCCATCTATGTCGGGTCCTACTGCTAATGTGTCTGAAAATAGAGTATCCATAAGTTGTTGATTAGAATACATATCCCAGTACTTCTCATAATCGTGATTAAAGTATTTCCTATCTGTATGTGAACCACAAGAAGTAAGTAAAATTAATATGAATAAATATTTTGCCTTAGTCATCATAAAATAATTGTGTATGCAAGCTTTACGAACAGAAAAAACCTTTTAATCTAAACTTATAGCAAGCTGGGTATTGGTTCAAATTTAATTAAAAGAAAATCCATTACCATCTTTCAAGCACCCTTATCCTACTTAGGTTTGTCCTTTTTATAGAAGGTGGAAAAGGCTTTACTAAGTAGTTATCTCTAATTATCCATTCTCCATTATCAAATATCCATTAAAAAACCGTACCTTTGCGGCCTTAAATTTTTAAAAATATGCTTACAGTCCAAAATATTAGCCTCTCTTACGGAAAACGTGTTCTATTTGAAGATGTAAATGTAAAGTTTACACAAGGAAATTGTTATGGAATAATTGGCGCAAATGGTGCCGGTAAATCTACTTTTCTTAAAATACTCTCCGATGAGGTAACTCCAAATTCTGGGTCTGTACATATTCAACCCGGTAAACGTATGGCTGTTTTAAGCCAAAATCACTTTGCTTTCGACGAAGAAGTGGTACTCAATACGGTTTTGATGGGACACAAAAGACTCTGGGAAATCATTCAGGAAAAAGATGCGATCTATGCAAATCCTGATTTTTCGGAAGCCGACGGAATGAGAGCATCGGAATTGGAAGCCGAATTTGCTGATATGGACGGTTGGAATGCAGAATCGGATGCAGCTTCTATGTTAAGTGGTTTGGGAATTAAGGAAGAAGACCATTACAAATTGATGAAAGAACTCAATGGTCATCAAAAAGTAAGAATCTTGCTGGCTCAGGCCTTGTTCGGTAACCCCGACATACTTATCCTCGATGAACCTACTAACGATTTGGACCTTCACACCATCGCTTGGTTGGAAAATTATCTTCTCGATTTTAACAATATAGTAATAGTAGTTTCTCACGATAGACACTTTTTGGACACTGTGTGTACCCATGTGGCCGATATAGATTTCGGAGCTATAAAAATATATACTGGTAACTACTCCTTCTGGTATGAATCCAGCCAATTGGCACTTTCACAGCGATCTTCATCCAACAAAAAAGCCGAAGAAAAGAAAAAAGAATTACAAGAATTTATTGCCCGATTTAGTGCCAATGCTTCAAAATCAAAGCAGGCTACCAGTAGAAAGAAATTATTGGAAAAAATTAATGTGGAAGAAATTCAACCTTCCAATAGAAAATATCCAGCGATTATCTTTCAACAAAATAGAGATGCGGGTAACCAAATATTGGAAATGAGCCGGATGTCAAAAACCAATGCTGGAAAAACACTTTTTACCAATTTGGATATTTTCGTTAACAAGGGAGATAAAATTGCCTTTTTAGCAGAAGACAGCATGGCTATTACCAGCCTTTTTAGAATAATAATGGGTGAAGAGCAGCAAGATAGCGGAGAGTTTAAATTAGGGCAAACCGTAACTGTGGGCTTTTTGCCAAACAATAATGAAGAGTATTTCAAAACTGATCTTAATCTTATCGACTGGCTTAGACAATATGCACCCGGCGAAAAGGACGAGGTGTATATCAGGGGCTTTTTGGGTAAGATGCTTTTCACAGGACAAGAGTCACTTAAAAAGGCCAATGTACTCTCAGGTGGAGAGAAAGTGCGTTGTATGGTATCCAGAATTATGCTTCAGGGAGCCAATCTTCTCATTTTAGATGAGCCAACTAATCACCTTGACCTGGAATCAATCATGGCATTTAATACTGCACTACAAAATTTCCCGGGCACGGTGTTATTTACATCTCATGACCACACTTTTACCCAAACTGTGGCCAATAGAATCATAGACATCCGACCTGACGGTTACAATGATTTTCTTGGTACTTACGATGAGTATGTGGAAAAAATGGAATCTCAGAAAGCTGTTAATGCTTAAGCGAGAATAAAAAAGATCCAAAATTTTTCTCCGTAACGTTAAATATAGTCCTCAATAGAGTGTTTTTCACCCTGTTTTTAAATCACTATTTTTTAAACGGAATTTATAATACCATAAATTAAATTTAGATTGCAATCTAAATTTAATACTATGAATTTGATTAAAACATTATTGTCAATATTATCAGTAGTCCTATTTACTGGTTGTACAACTACAGTTAATAAAAACGAACCAGAACAAATAGCTCAATCGGCTGAAACCAAACCCTTAAACATTATACTGCTTATTGGTGATGGAATGGGACTGAGCCAGGTAACAGCCTCATTTTTTTGGGGAGAAAATCAAAATGCTTTCCAACGGTTTCCGCATGTCAGTCTGATAAAGACTTCTTCCTCCAGGGAAAAAATTACCGACTCAGCCGCGGGAGCAACAGCCTTCTCGGCCGGTATAAAGACCTACAACGGAGCGATTGGGGTTGACGATAATATTAAACCCGTAGAAACAGTATTGGAAATGGCCGAAAAGAAACTACAAAAAACTGGCCTTGTAGCTACATCTTCAATTACACATGCTACCCCGGCCTCTTTCTTTGCACATGTTGAAAGACGAAGTATGGAAGAGGAAATAGCCAAAGCAATGGCGGGTTCAGGTGTCGATTTTTTCGCAGGTGGAGGATTAAAATTTTTTCATCACCGATCTGACCAAACCAGTTTGCTTCCCGGCCTAATTGATGCAGGATACGAACTAGACACAACATCGTTGGGAAGTCAACATGACATTTCCAAAAAATATGCATATCTGCTTGACTCAACGGGTATGCCACGAATGTTGGATGGTAGAGGAGATTTCCTTCCTAATGCCACAAAACAAGCCATCGATTATCTTTCTCAAAACGAACAAGGTTTCTTCCTCATGGTAGAGGGATCACAAATTGACTGGGGCGGACATGGAAACAATGCTGAATACTTAAAAACCGAATTATTGGATTTTAATAACGCTATCAATATAGCACTGGATTTCGCTGAAAAAAATGGCAATACCCTGGTAATTGTTACTGCAGACCATGAAACAGGCGGTTATACACTTTCTTCTACTCCTAAAACAGGTGAGAATGGTTTGCCATACAGTGACTACAATGAGATTACAGGAACATTTTCAACAGGAGGTCATTCTGCAACCTTAATCCCGGTTTTCACTTACGGTCCAGGTTCCGAAAAATTTCAAGGTATTTATGAAAATACAGGGATATTTGATAAGATGTTGGAAATTCAAGGGTGGAAGTAATTTAAAGGCTTGGTAACAATCAGGACGAACAATGCAGAATGATTCTCCGTATCCTAAAATCAAGTGAAAAAACCAACACGCAAGGAACACTAAGCTGTTAGGGCGTAAATTAAAAGCGTTCTTCGAAAGCTTAGGAAGTGTTTCTTGCGGTTGATTTTTAATGTGGAGTAACCCCTACAACCCACTTGCCACTCTCTGTGCATCATCCAATGCCCTCAATAAATTCCCACTCCAAATTTTAGCTATTTCTTCTTCGGTATAACCTCTTCGCACTAATTCAAGGGTAACGTTGAAGGTTTCTGAAGAATCATTCCAACCTTCAATTCCCCCTCCTCCATCAAAATCTGAACTAATGCCTACGTGATCTATACCCATTTTTTCAACCAAATAATCAATATGATCCACTAAATCGGAAACACTTACAGGCTCCACCTTTTCTTTAAGTGAATCCAATTGAGGCTTGGCTTGTTCCTGAAGGGTTCTGTATTTTTCAAAATAAATTTCCCTCTCTGAATCACTCATATCCCGGATATCTGCTCTTTCCTTTAAGTTCCAACCGTCTTTTAAAGCAATTGCTGCCAACAAATTCCTGCTTGCTTTGGTGTATGCTTCACTTTTTTCTTTATTAAGATATGTATCCAAGGCAACGGCTTGTACCACTCCCCCATTTTGTTTTATCAACTCTAACATCTCATCGTCCAGGTTTCTACTATGATCGCACAATGCCCGTGATGAGGAGTGGGAGGCAATAACAGGAGCTTTAGACAACACTATAGCCTGCTTATTAGCTTCCTTGGAAGGATGGGAAATATCAACCAGCATGCCTAATTTATTCATCTCGGCAATTACCTGCTTCCCTAAATCACTAAGTCCATTATGAAGCCACACTCCATCTTTCTCACCTGTATTACTGTCACTAAATTGTGAATGTCCGTTATGAGCCAAACTCATATACCTGCCTCCTAAATCATAGAATTTCTTTAAATTGCCAATATCAAGTCCCAGTGAATAGG
>JAOUKG010000584.1 GCA_029882725.1 Cyclobacteriaceae bacterium | reverse complement strand
ATAATCTTGAAAAACTCAACTGGCTTTTTGGCGACCCCGAAAAGACCTATGAAGTACTTTCAGGGAAATATATAGGCCCCCGAAAAGAGATGATTACCCCGTGGTCAACCAATGCCGTGGAAATCACCCAAAACATGGGAATCACAGGTATTGTTCGTGTCGAGGAACTTTGGCCCGCCAAAGGACCCAACCCGCATTATGACCCCATGATGCAGACAATCTATGAAAATGCCGGTCAGGATATATTCACTATTCAGCATGCCCCCGAAGAAATAATCGACATTGTTGACATCGCTACATACAATAAAGCCGAAGGTTTGGCCTTAAGTAGTGAAGAAATTGAATACCTTGAAAATGTAAGCAAAGATCTGGGACGCCCTCTTACCGACAGTGAAGTTTTTGGGTTTTCCCAGGTAAACAGCGAGCACTGCCGTCACAAAATATTCAATGGCACATTCATCATCAATGAAAAAGAAAAAGAAGAAACCCTTTTTCAACTGATAAAAAAAACGGCCAAAAAACACCCGAACTTAATTGTTAGTGCCTATAAAGACAACGTGGCCTTTATCGATGGGCCGGTAATTGATCAATTTGCCCCGGATAGACAAGATATTGCAGGAATTTTCCAAACCACTCCCATCAACAGTATTATTTCGCTTAAAGCGGAAACACACAATTTCCCTACTACTGTTGAACCCTTCAATGGAGCGGCAACGGGAAGTGGTGGGGAAATACGAGACAGACTGGCAGGAGGAAGAGGAAGCTTGCCCCTGGCTGGAACGGCAGTATATATGACCAGCTATACTCGTCTTGAAAAAGACCGAACCTGGGAAAAAAACCACAAAGAAAGAAAATGGTTGTACCAAACACCTGTGGACATCCTGATAAAAGCCTCTGACGGAGCAAGTGATTTCGGAAACAAATTTGGACAACCCCTTATTGCCGGTAGCTTATTTACCTTCGAGCATATAGGTGGCGAACGGGACTTCGGGTTCGACAAGGTAATCATGATGGCCGGTGGTGTAGGATACGCCAAAAAAGAAGAAAGCCAGAAAGGTACAGTAACCAAGGGAGACAAAGTTGTGATCCTCGGTGGTGACAATTACAGAATAGGTATGGGCGGTGGAGCTGTTTCATCAGTAGCCACCGGGGAATTCAAAAATTCCATAGAACTTAATGCCGTTCAGCGTTCCAATCCTGAAATGCAAAAACGAGCCATGAACGTGATCCGTGCCTTGCAGGAATCGAAAGAAAACCCAATCATTTCCATCCACGACCACGGTGCCGGCGGACATCTAAATTGTCTTTCAGAACTTTTGGAAGAAACCGGAGGAGTTATTGATGTATCCAAATTGCCTGTAGGCGACCCTACCCTTTCCGAAAAGGAAATTATTGGAAACGAATCTCAGGAAAGAATGGGGCTTGTTTTTCACGAAAAAGATATCAATCTGGTGAAAACCATTGCCGAAAGGGAACGCTCTCCGTTTTATGAAGTAGGTGTTGCCACCGGCGATATGAAATTCAGTTTCAAAGGCAAAAAAGGAAAAGACCCCATCAATTGGAGTCTGACCCACATGTTTGGTTCATCGCCTAAAACAATTCTGGAAGACAGCACATTTAATCACCAGTTTCCTGAATTACCCCTCACCAAAAAAGATTTCACGCAAGTGTTGGAAGATGTGCTTCAATTGGAAGCCGTAGCCTGTAAAGACTGGTTAACCAACAAAGTAGATCGTAGTGTATCGGGGCGAGTGGCTACCCAGCAAACATGCGGTGAATTGCAGTTGCCTTTGAATAATGTGGGGGTAATGGCACTCGACTTTACCAGCAACAAAGGAATTGCAACCAGTATCGGACATTCGCCCGTTTCGGCATTGATCAACGCCGGGGCAGGATCCAGACTTTCCATTGCGGAAGCCCTTACCAATTTGGTATTTGCACCGTTAACACACGGTTTGAAAGGTGTTAGCTTAAGTGCCAACTGGATGTGGCCCGCCAAGGTAAACGGGGAAAATGGCAGGTTGTACGAAGCTGTTGAAGCAGTAAGTCAGTTTGCTATCGAATTGGGAATCAACATTCCTACGGGCAAGGATTCCCTTTCCATGACACAAAAATATCCCGACGGCCAGTTGGTTTACTCACCGGGCACAGTCATTATTTCTTCCGTTGGAGAAGTAAGTGACATCCGGAAAACTGTAAACCCCGATTTAAAAAACGTTGAAAACACACACATTTATTTTATAGATTTCTCCTCAACATCACCTGAATTGGGAGGAAGTGCACTTTCACAGGTGTTGGGTACTCCGGGACGTACCACTCCGGATATCCAGGATGCGTCTTATTTCGCGAAAGCGTTCCATACCCTTCAGGATTTAGTAAATAAAGGAAAAATCCTTGCGGGCCACGACATCGGTTCCGGAGGATTGATTACCACATTGTTGGAAATGTGTTTCCCCACCACGCAAATGGGGATGGATGTGGCTGTTGAATTAAACAACGATGATCTTTTCAAATTTATGTTTGCCGAAAACCCCGGAATTGTAATTCAGGCGGGGCAAGATGTTGAAGAAGCATTTCAAAAAGCAGGCATCAGGTTCAATAAATTAGGATCCACCAATACCAATTCAACCTTCACAATTGGTAATACTGAAGGGAAAAAGGAATATAAGATTGCACAACTCCGGGACGTTTGGTTCAAAACCTCTAGTCTTTTGGATAAAAAACAAAGACCGGCTGAAATTGCAGAAAGCCGATATAGAAACTACAAAAATCAACCGTTGCGTTATACCTTCACTCCCGGGTATGAAGGTAGTTACCGGAGTTTGGGAATTACAGCGAAAAGAGAGGGGAAATCGGGTATTACAGCGGCCATTATTCGTGAAAAGGGAATCAATGGAGACAGGGAAATGGCCTATGCGCTTCATATAGCCGGTTTTGATGTGAAGGACATCCACATGACCGACC
>JAOUKG010000583.1 GCA_029882725.1 Cyclobacteriaceae bacterium | reverse complement strand
TTGCTTCTTTGCAAGACATTTATATTGATGATATTAAAGTTAAGGATCTCGTAAATCACCCAGAATTTAGTATTACCGGAGGAGATTATACCATTTGTATTAACCCTGGAGAAACTATCAATCTACAAGTAAATTTTATAATGACAGTAGAGGGCACTGCATCTGCTGATTTGTCCTTTGATTTTTTAAATTGTGGTAAGATTCAAAATGCTATTCACATAGTTGCAGAAAGACGTGACCCCTACAGTAAGATATCAGTTGATACCTCTCCAATTGATCTTGGAAACTTTAGTGAAGAGTATAAGGATTTTCAACTGAATATCGCCAATACAGGATATATCAATCTTCTACGTGTAACTGATGTTACATTTTCAGACCCTAGTATGGCACAGCATTTTGAAATATTGACTGCACTTCCTTTAGAAATTATGGCCGGAAGTAATGCTCTATTAGACATTAGATTCAGACCAACAGGCTTTAATCAAAATGTAACTACTAATATTATCATAAATCATGATGCAAGTCGTATTAATAATGTTCAAATACCTTTTACAGGTAACAGATACGCAACGAGGGTTATAACACTTAGCACAAACTCACTTACATTTAATTATACGGGTGAGCAAAAAACAGTAACAGTAACCAATACTGGAAATTCGTCTCTTTCAGTCACAGGATATTCACCTTCTTCCCTAAATGGAATTAGTGTATCAAACTTTGGGATAAGTGGAGGTCTTGCACCTGGCGAGTCAGGATTGATTCAGTTTACTAGAACATTAGGTGGTTCAGGAATTCAGACTTTTACAATCAATTCTAATAAAACAGGAGGGGAAAATGTTATCACTCTTAGTATTAATTAATGGTTCCTACCCGTAATAAATTAGTGATATTTATGATTTTGAAGATAATATCATCATGTTAAATAATTATAATTATAAAAAAATATTTATTTGTAGATAAAAATTAATATAAAATGAAATTGTTAATAATCATTGTTGTCATTCTGTTTTTTCCAACTCAAAGTACTTTCTCGCAAGTTACATCTATTCATGGATCTTGGCACTCCACAGACAGCCTCCTTCTCCCCACAACCTTTACTTTTAACGATGATTCAACAGCTAGCTACACCAGGGGCAATTACACCTTGGAAATGGAGACTTACGATGTCTCAGAACAAGGTTTAAATAGCAATACATTGAGGGTAAACATGCATTTTGTAATAGATGGGACAGAGCATGAAATGTGCCTTCTGATCTTTATAATTGGAGGTTCAGAGGCGAAAATAAAAATTTTCAATGACTCACCAACAAGGGATGGGTATTCAGGAGATGGTTCAGGTTTTGACACTTATAAAAAGAATTGATATGGATAGGTATAAAATCAAATGGCTAATAGTACCCATTCTGTTGATGTTCTTTTCTTCAGAGGGTTTGTCACAATCCTGCTACGGCTACGAAGGTCTAGGGAACATACAGGGATCTACATCGGCAACAGTAGGAAACAGTATAACCTATTTTTTTCAGGTGAACTATTCAGTAGGTTGTTCTTATAGCAATTATCAATGGACTGTTTCCAGTGGGGGGAATATTACATATTCTTCAAAAAATTCAGTGACAATCACATGGACATCTTCCGGTAGTAAAACCATTAGATATTATGCAGGGATTTATATGGTACAGGTAGATTCCCATCCTGTTTCAGTGGCTAGTTCTTGTACAACAAGTTACCAAGTAACTGGGACGGGAACACGATGTGAAACTGGCCCAGGGATTGATATTGGTTTAAGTGGATCAACATCAGGTGTAACCTACACCCTGTACTTGGGATCTGGTACAGTATATTCCATAAGTGGCACTGGAGGAGCATTGAGCTGGCCTGGGATGACCTCGGCAGGTACCTATACGGTAAAAGCCAGTGGTGGTGGTTGTAGCAGTGCCCTAATGACGGGTTCTGCCATTATTTCTGTAGATCAACAGAGTATAGGGGGGACTGCCATTGGGGGATCTGAGGTTATTTCGCCAAATGTTGCCTCTGGTACACTTAGTCTAACCGGCAATGTAGGTTCTATTAGTTCATGGGAGTATTCATTGGATGAAACAAATTGGAGTGGTTCTTCAAATTCTTATAGCCTATCAAGTCCTGGGAAAGTTTTTTATAGAGCCCAAGTTAAAAATGGGTCATGTCCTGCTGTCACCTCCTCAACTACTTTTGCTGCCGTTTACGATGCTTCTATTTCATCAACGGTTTCGGCACTTCCCTTTGCTGACCCAACAGGGGGGCAACTATCTGTTCAAGACGTATTTGATACGTATGCATGGAGCTATAATGATCAGGCATTGCCTTCGGAAACAGGCCCTTCTATTCAAATCAATAATCCGGGTACTTATTCGGTTTCAGTGACAAAAGACTCTCCATTGAGTGGCATTTTATCACATATAGAAGACTATACGGTAGATCACAATTTAACTGCCATGAGCAATATGAATTATATATATTCAATGACCATATTGAAGGAAGGAATGCTTTCCGAAGCGGACTTTTCAACGCTTGGCCAGAATGAAGTTGCTCAAAGTATTTCCTACTTCGACGGTCTGGGTAGGCCTCTACAATCAATTGGAATAGGGGCATCCCCTCTGGGCAATGATGTTGTTCAACCGGTATGGTATGATGAATTTGGAAGGCAAGCAGTTAATTTTTTACCGTATGCTGCAACGGATGGTGTTTCGGGACTGTACAAAGCCAACGCCATAGGCCTGTTTGATCAAATTGACCCAACAAGCTACAATGTTTCAGATCAGAAAATTTTCTATGATGGAAAACATCCCGGTGAAACCCCTTACGCGGTAACAGTCTTCGAACCCAGTCCCCTAAACCGTGTCCTGGAACAAGGGGCACCGGGTACAGACTGGCAACCTGATTTGGTTACTCCCGCCAATGGAAAAACCATTAAAATGGGCTACCATATTAACGATCTTT
>JAOUKG010000582.1 GCA_029882725.1 Cyclobacteriaceae bacterium | reverse complement strand
CACCAATAAAACTAACGATTACCTACTCAGTTTTGGGGAGGTTCTATCTTCCTTAATTTTCAGTGATTATCTGAACTCTATAAATAAAAAAAATCATCTGGCCGATCCCCGGTTATTTATTAAAACAGATAGTAGATATGGAAATGCCAGAGTAGATTTCACTTCTACAACCATTAAAACAAAAGAATACTTTAAAGAAATATCGGGAATTACCATTTGTCCAGGATTTATTTCCAGCAACCAGGAAGGGGAAGTCACTACATTAGGAAGAGGAGGCTCGGATTATAGTGCTGCAATCCTGGCTAATATTTTGAATGTGACCAGATTGGAAATATGGACCGACGTAAACGGCTTAATGACTGCCGATCCTAGATTTGTGAGTTCTGCAAAAACAATAAAAAGCATCTCCTATGAAGATGCCATGGAACTTTCCCATTTTGGCGCAAAAGTTATTTACCCACCTACAATCCAACCTGCTTTAAGTAAAAAAATACCCATCCTTATTAAAAATACTTTTGATAAGGACGGTGATGGCACCTTAATAACCCATGATGGCCAAAATGGACAAGAAAATATAATTAAGGGACTTTCCTGCATCCAAAACATCGCATTATTAAACATGAAAGGAAGTGGAATGGTGGGAATTCCCAATTTCTCATACCGACTTTTCAAAGCATTAGCCGCAAGAAAGGTAAATGTTATCATGATTACTCAGGCTTCATCTGAGCATTCAATATGTATTGGAATAAATGAATCAGACTCAGAAATAAGCAGTAAAGCAATAGAAGAAGAGTTTGTATATGAACATTCAGTAAATAAAATCGATCCTCTTGAAATTGAGAAAAAACTCTCGATAATAGCTTTGGTTGGAAGTAAAATGAAGCACCAGGTCGGTGTTAGTGGGAAGATGTTCAACACCTTAGGTAATAATGGCATTAATATTAAAGCTATTGCACAAGGTTCTTCTGAACGAAATATATCTGTTGTTATTGATCAATACAACCTAAAAAAGGCATTAAGTAGCTTACATGAAAGCTTCTTTTTGTCAGAATCAAAAAGAGTTAATCTGTTTATCATAGGTGTTGGAAATGTTGGTGCCACGTTCATAGAACAAATTCAAAAACAACAGCAATTTTTAAAAGAATCACAACATTTGGATATTCAGGTTGTGGGCTTGGCTAATAGCCAAAAAATGTATTTTGAAGAAGACGGAATTGAACTGGATAAATGGAAAGACAAACTTTATAGTTCTAATTTGAAATTTGATACTGAAGAGTATTTGAAAAATATTAAAAAATTAAATTTGCGTAATAGTGTATTCATTGATAATACTGCAAATGAGAAAATTTCAAAAATGTATATCAAATGCCTGCAAAATAATATTTCAGTAGTAACACCAAACAAAATAGCCTGTTCATCTAAATATGAAGACTATTTAAATTTAAAAACCACTGCACTACATCAAGGGAGTAAATTCTTATTCGAAACCAACGTAGGTGCGGGTTTACCAATTCTAAGTACACTTGGTGAACTTGTAAAAAGTGGAGACCAAATCAATAAAATAGAGGCTGTACTTTCTGGAAGTTTAAATTTCATTTTTAATAACTATAATGGAGAAAGCTCCTTTAGTAGTATTGTCGCAGAAGCAAAACGACTAGGTTATACCGAACCCGATCCAAGAATTGACCTCTCAGGTATTGATGTAAAAAGAAAAATTCTTATTTTAATCAGGGAAGGTGGGTATCAAATGGAGATTGATGATGTTAAGACTATCCCTTTTATACCGGAAGAAATCATGGAAGATGATAAATACAGCAAATTCTTCGAATTACTAGAAGAAAATGAAGATGTATTTAAAAATCTATTGAAAAAAGCGGGGGATCATAAAATTAAATATGTCGCAACATTTGAAGATGGAAAAGCGAGCACAGGACTTCAGTTTATCCCTTCCAATCATCCTTTTTATAATTTAGAAGGAAAAGATAATATAGTTTTGCTTCATACCAAAAGGTATAGTGATCAGCCTTTGGTTATAAAAGGGGCCGGCGCTGGCGCTGAAGTTACCGCATCAGGAATTTTTGCAGATGTTTTACGTTTTGCTAATAGATAATGGAAAGCATCAAAGTTTTTTCTCCGGCAACCGTTGCTAATATTGGATGTGGCTTTGATATTCTTGGCCTTGCACTTGAAAATATTGGCGATGTAATCACACTTGAAAAAAGAAACGACAAAAATATTGTAATAAAGGATGTTACCCCCTTTAATTTGCCCGTTTCTCCCGAACAAAACATCGTTTCCATAGCCATTAATGCTTTGCTTAGGGAATTAAATGAATTTGTAGGTTTCAATTTAACTATTGAAAAAAAAGTAAAACCTGGAAGTGGTTTAGGTTCCAGCGGATCAAGTGCGGCCGCTGGAGTTTTTGCCATAAATGAGTTGCTGGGAAAACCTTTTGACAAATTAGCGCTCACCCGTTTTGCAATGGAAGGAGAAAAAGCTATTTCATTGAAAGGTCATGCCGATAATGTCGGCGCTTCAATTTATGGAGGGTTGATTCTTGTAAAAGGGTATAACCCCTTAGATATTGTTGAAATTGACTTCCCGGAAGACCTTGTAATTGCCCTTATTTATCCTCAAGTGGAAGTAAAAACCTCTGAAGCTAAAAAATTATTAAGGGAATATATCTTGCTCGATGATGCAATAACCCAATGGGGAAATGTTGCCGGGTTGGTAACGGGAATGATCAAGAAAGATCATGATTTAATAGGCAGATCATTAAAAGATGTAGTTGCAGAGCCCGTAAGATCTATTTTAATTCCCGATTATTATAAAATAAAATCCATGGCCATGGAAAAGGGTGCCTTGGGATTCAATATCTCCGGGTCAGGACCTTCCATGTTTGCTTTTTGTAAATCCACACAAATAGCTGAGTCTATAATTGACGAAAGCAAAACCATTTATTCAAAATCTGGAATTG
>JAOUKG010000581.1 GCA_029882725.1 Cyclobacteriaceae bacterium | reverse complement strand
ATTTTTATATTCCTGAACCAAATAGGACTTTTATGATCTTGTAATCCAATATAACCCGTTTTACTCATCCCGTAATCAGGATAATTTTTCCATTTTCCATTATTTTTTCTTTCATTCCAATCGTCCGACCAGGGTACGAAAGATACAGTCAATTTTCCATTCAAGTAGTATTCCACTTTTTCAGGGGTGAAAACAATTCTTGTTGTATTCCATTCTCCAACGGGATTCAACACTTTTTCCTCGGGATTTGCAGCGTACATAGCATAATCTGAACCGGATTTTTGGGAAGGCTGTAATTCTGAAGGGTTTGGATTGCCTAAACTTTCATTATACGCCGTAACGTCATGGATTTTTGTGTATCCCTCATCATCAATAAGTTGATACTCAGGTGAAAAACCTGTAGGACTATCGTGACCTTCAGTTAAATGGTAAAAAATACCACTGTTACCACCTTCAGGTATTTTCCATTCGAGTGATAATTCGAAATTTTCAAATTCTTCTTTACCATAAATGATGTCGGTTCCACCTTGGTAATCCTGTTCCAGGCCGAGTTCAGTATTGAAAGAAAGTTCACCATCTTTGGCAACCCACCCTGGAGGTAAGTCTGTGCCATTGTAGGCTCTCCAGCCTTCGGTGCTATTTCCATTGATTAGGGAAATCCATTCAGACTCAGTAGGAGCTTCTGTAGAAGAAACAGCAGTTGAATCTATTGTAGTTTCAGTGTTTTCTGTTTTGGTTTTACAGGAAGAAACTGCTGCATAAATAAATAAAATGTAAATAAAGTGCTTCATGTTGTTGTATCAAAGTTTTAATTTGCTGGCAATAATTTCACAAGTGTGATTTTTGCCAGCAAATTAAGGCTTTGCCCCGATTTAAACAACATGAATTATTTTAGAGTCTTATTGTAGCTGTAATTGGTAACAAACAACTCAATTTAACATCATTTTTGTTCTCACGAAGCTTCGAAAAAGGCAAAATTAATTAACAACAACCTGAATTAGGTAAACACTTAGGCTTTTGAGCATACACTGATATACTGAAAATTCCGGTATTCCCCGATTTGAAAGACTGAATTTCTTCTTTTGATAAATACTTTATAAGAATATCATCTGGAATTACAATGGCTTTTTCTTTTTGAATAACAATGTTTTCAAATCCATTAGACTGGATAAAATTCATATAATCTTCCTTTTGAATGGCTCCGGAAACACATCCGGCATACATTTCGGCGTCTGACCTTAATTCTTCAGGCAATTCGCCCGCCAAAACAATATCACTTATGCTAAAATGGCCACCGGGTTTCAGTACTCTAAAAATATCCTTGAACACTCCATTTTTGTTTGGGACCAGGTTTAATACGCAATTACTTACCACTACATCGGCAACATTCGCAGATAAAGGCATGTTTTCAATATCGCCTTGTCTGAATTCTACGTTATTGAATCCTCTTGCCTCAGCATTTATTCTGGCTCGCTCAATCATTGCCGGGGTGAAATCTACCCCAATTACTTTCCCACTTTCACCGGTTTCGTGTCGGGCAATAAAACAGTCGTTTCCGGCACCACTACCTAAGTCAACAACTACATCCCCTTTCTTGATTTGAGCAAATTGAGTGGGAAGGCCGCAACCTAAGCCCAAGTCAGCATCAGAATTATAACCTTCCAAAGTGGAATAGTCCTCACTCATAATATTATATACTTCAGTAGAGCATTCTCCTGCCCCACAACAAGATGACATGTTAGTTTCTTTGTCTTGAAGGGCAATTTCCCCGTACTTCTGCTTTACAATTTCTTTAAGTTGTTCTTCTGTTTTCATAATTATTAATATTGATTACATGTTATTCATCGTAATATTCCGATTGATTAAATCAAAAAAAGTCAGCAACACTTGCTCTTCATTTCGTCATAAAGCTGAAACCATTTTGTAAAGTGCTCTTTGGCCTTACTCCACTCGGTTTCATTTATACAATAACAGATTGAAGCTCCTTCAATATCGCCTTTTATTAAACCTGCTATTTTCAATTCCTTCAAATGCTGGGAAACTGTACTTTGTGAAAGAGGCAATTCATCTACAATATCACCACAAACACATACATTCCTTTGAAGTAAAACGTTAAGTATGGCAATCCGTGCTGGGTGGGAAAGTGCTTTGGCATACCTTGCTAATGTTATTTCCTCATTTGTGTAGTCTGTAAGTTTACTTGCTCCCATATCTATCGCAATATTACGATTATATTTTTTCAAATCAAAATAGTTGCTCAAATTATTGAATCATTTGTTCCCTTTTTCCGGGCACTCCCTGGATTTTTATTGATGTTTTTGATCTCTGTAAGTGTATTCCTATTATTGAATTTAGCATTTTTACTTACTGCTTGCTTCTTACCTTTTGTATAAACTTTCAGTGCCCGCTCCTTACCCCAATGCAACAAATCGGAGGTTTATACTATATAATAAAGGAGGATTCTAAAAATAATACGATTCCACAAATCTGCCTGTCCGGTGGAGCTCGGAAGAATAATCGTTTAAACGTTTAATAAATGGCTATTTATTCGTGTTTTGTGTAGCTTACAACGGGGAGGGGAAAATGCCATGTCCCTAAAAAATAATCTGCATAACCCAAAATTTGCATACTCATAATTCTAAAAATAATCGTTTATTTTTATATAACTGTAGATTTTAGGGGCTCTTTATTGCCTTGATAAATGAAAAAATAAGTTAATTTTTAGAAGATGGATTTTCCCGGGAACACAAATAATCTTACCTGGTTTCCTGTAAATCACTTGAAACCAAGTTCAGGGAATTACGCATGAAAAGGTTCATTTTTCCTGTTAATTAAGAAAAAATCATTTATGTGCATTTTATAACTTTGCTGTTTAAGCAATTGGTCTTATGGATTTTAATTATATAATACCTTCTAAAATTCATTCCCTGATTTAATAAAGAAGTTTATATATTTACGTACCAATTTATATATAAATAGAGTTTC
>JAOUKG010000579.1 GCA_029882725.1 Cyclobacteriaceae bacterium | reverse complement strand
GATCTCAGCTGCCCCGAATTATAATAGTATTTACACAACCCATTCAATTTTCCTTCTGAATTGAAAATTTCCTTTCCGGAAAGGTTTCCGTTATCGTAATAATAACTCCAGTTACCAATTTTCTCTCCCTTATCATTGAAAGTTCCAATAGCATCTTTATTACCTAACGTATTATAAAATTCCCAAGGTCCAACTTTTGTTTCATCGCCGGATTCTTTTCCGATGGCATTAAATCTATTATTTGTAAAATACCACATTGGGTATAAATCCTTTTTGCCTCCTACAATATATTGACCTTTACTTCTTACTGTTTTTAAATTGGAATTGGCTACTTCATAAAACACATCCAATTGTTTTCCATTCTTACTTATCCATTTCTTAACATCTTTACTTGTTGTAGATTTCAGGATATGATAAAGAAAAGGCACCGTAAGCTCCTTATCCTTTAACCCCTGAATAAACGGCCCGTAAGTTTGCATCCAAAAATCCTTACTAGTGGGATCGTATTTAAATTGATCCAGGAGTAAATGCATTTGTTTTACTACCGGGGCATCGAGAACAACACCTGTTTTATATTTGCTATCTAGTGCTACTTTTGATCTTAACAGGTTATCAAGTGCGTCAAACTCACTATTATCGGTAAATCTTTCCCGGGAATTTTCTTCTTTATCTGCATCGCTTACCAGATCATTTATACTTACCAACATTTTATTATTTGTTGGGGCCACGGCCACCGCTACTGACATAGAAAGCATAGCTTTGGCTCTATTTCCCTGATCGGCCATTAGCCTTCCGAGAAAAAAATGACTTGCAGAATGGAAAGGGTTTAGTTTTATTGCCTTTTGAAATGAAGAAACAGCCTCTTCAAATTGGTTGTTTTTCAAATAGGACGTTCCCAAATTATAATATAATAGTTGATAATAAGGGTAGATTTCAATACCTTCTTTGTAAATAGAAATAGCTTCTTTTGTTTGATCTTTCAAATCTGTGGCATTTCCTAAAATGGTGTACAACAAAGGTTTATGCTCAGTTGGTTTTTTCATTAACCATTTAGACATATTGATAGCTTCATCATACTTTTCAGCACTTATATAACTGACGCAAAGTTCAGTCATTGCACGATAGTAAGAAGAGTCTGAAGATAAAACAGTTAAATACAACTCAATTGCTTCATCGTATTTTTTATCACTATGTAATTCAAGTGCTTTTTCAATAATTTCTTTGCCGTTCACTGGTTTGGGAATTTCAGATTGAAATGCAGAAAGATTTGAGTAAAAGCCAACAAAAACAAAAAGGAAAAATAATTTATTCATAATATAAAAAAAGTTATATAAACGATCAAATAGATGAAAAGTAAACAAGACGTTTAAAAAAATTACAATATAACAATTAGATCAATACCTTGCCTTATCGGGATAAACAATATCGTACTCAAGGCTAAAAAAAACAATTCTTTTTATAATAAAAGATAATTAATAGCTAAATTGAAACTGTATTATTTACCTGTTTATACGCTGGGTATAGAGGAGGTAATCCCATTAATTTATCAAGGTGTGAAGTTCACTTACATTCACTTTTTACTGAATATGTGGACAAGTTTTTTTTTGCAATAACAAATCCTTCTAAAATGCTTGTGTTAATAAATCTCATAAAACATTCCGTAGTTCTTAATACCATTACAGTAATCTGTATATCTTTTTATACCTATTCAACAACACAAGCTCAAACACAGCAAGAATTACCTGTGTTTACTGAAGAATTCTCACCACCTGTAATAGATTGGCAATTACAATCTAATGAAAATAGAGAAGTATCCATTAGTAATTCCCTCTATCATTTTGAGCATATTGGAAGTGATGTAGCCTTGTTAAGTGCCCGAGAGATTCCCATATTATATCCTGAAAATCACAGCATAAGTACCAGTATGAAGCTTATATATGGAAATGGTGCTGGTTATGGACTTATTTTTGGTTACCTGAATGCTCAGAATTTTCACACATTCAACATATCCTCCAATGGTTATTTAAGGTACGGTTATTATAAAAATGGTAAATACTACGAACCAATTCCATGGACCCTTACGGGAAGAATTGTATCCGGAGATTTCAATAATTTAAAAGTTGAAGTTGAAGGAAACAGGGTACAATTTTTTATAAATAATTTTTCAGTGGCTTCTTCAAATTATGAAGGCCCCTTTGGTGAAAAAGTAGGGTTTATTGTCTACTCCAAACAAAAAATAGACATTGACAATTTAATTCTTTTCAAAAAAGAATTAGTGGTATCTGAAACTCCAATAACCACTAAAATCATTTCCCAGGATTTGGAAAGGCCTGAAGAAACATACAAGGACTATGAATTTAAATATGCATTGGTAGTTGGAAACAGCGATTATTCTGACATGCCATTAAAAAATCCTGTAAACGATGCCATTGACATTTCAAAAGAACTTGAAGGACTTGGATTTGAGGTAATTAAAGTAATTAATGCAGACCGGGTTGCTTTCAAAAATGCTATCAGGGAATTCAATGCCAAATTATCCAAGAACCCCGGGGTGGGATTATTCTATTATGCTGGTCATGGTTTACAGATGAATGGGATAAATTATCTCGTTCCTATAAATGCTGATATACAGGAGGAGTACGAAATTGAAGATGAATGTATTCCTGCCGATTTGGTTTTGAAAATGTTATCCTATAATGAAAATCCAATGAATATTATCATTCTGGATGCTTGTAGGAATAACCCTTTTGCGCGAAGTTTCAGGAGTGCAGAAAGAGGGCTAGCTCAGCCACAAGCGGCCCCTACTGGTTCTATTGTGGCATTTGCTACGGCTCCGGGAAGAACTGCAAGCGACGGAGGCGGAGTAAATGGCCTTTATACTCAAGAACTGATCAAGGCCATGAAAGTACCCGATTTAACTATAGAAGAGGTCTTTAAGCAGGTCAGAATCAGTGTGGATAAATTATCAGGCGGTGACCAGATCCCTT
>JAOUKG010000580.1 GCA_029882725.1 Cyclobacteriaceae bacterium | reverse complement strand
CCTACTTCAAAAACCTCTGAATTTATTAGTTATAGGCACTTATGCTTTGATGATTGTTTTAAAAGATTTGGATTCCAAATATGTACACATAAATTCAAATACAAATGAAAAACTTAATTAACCAATCCTTGATTTTAATTTCCCTATTAGGGTTTTCAGAAATCACACACAGTCAAACTATCGACTACAACAAAATTATTTTACCACAAACTTCTGGCAGTGATATTGAATTTGTTGAAAAGTTGGTACAGATAGCATGGGCAAACCACCCCGTCAACAAAATTTTAGTAGAGGAAACCAAAATAAAAGAAGCTGAAAGAAAAATGGCTTCAAAATCCTGGCTGGATATGATCCAACTAATGGGCAATATCAATGAATTTAATATTGATCCTTCAAGAGATGTAGCCAACAGGGCTTATTTTTACCCCAGATACAATGTAGGGGCACGTATTTCCATTGGCACTTTGTTTACAATACCCCTTGACGGGAAAGTAAAACAATTGGAAACTAAAATTAGTAATGAGAAAGTGAATGTTCAAAAACTTAAAATCAGAGAAGAGGTACTTCTTAAATACAATAATTTTAAAATGTACGAGAAAATTTATGCTCTGGAATCGAATGCACAACAAGATGCCGAACTGAATCATACATCAATTGAAGAAGGGTTCAAACGTGGGGATGAATCCTATGAAAGGTATATTAACAGTTTAACGAGCCTAAACCGGATAAAGGTTAATAGTATCAGAGCCGAAACAAATTATCTGAATTCAAAAATAGAACTCGAAACATTGATAGGTATGAAACTAGAGGATGTAATTTAACCTGAATTCAATACTCAAAAGCACCGATATCGAAAGCTAATCCCTTTGGACGATTATTCCCGTCAAAATCAAAGGTTACACCAAATGCAGAAAGATCAGCGCCTTTATCAATCGCAATTGAGCCCGTTTTTAGTTTAACATTAAAACGACCCCAGTCCACGAATTTTAAAGATGAAATATTGTTTGTAACTATATTATTGGCGGAATCCAATACGGCCCCTTTTCTGAATAAATCTTCCGCAGCCTTTGCAATAATATTGTTATAAACTCTTTTAACTCCTCCCTCATCCTGAAAAACAGCAAAGCCCGATTTACCTGAATTTACAACGGTATTATTGAATATATTAAAATAACCATCTACCAACCTATCGCCATAAGGACCACCTGACACCACAAATCCATGTTCCCCGGAATTAATGACGATATTGTTAAAAATATCAATATTCCCTAACCCTTGTAACTGAACACCATTGCCGGTACCCCCAATCATAATATTATTATAATACATCCCTGTTGTACCTTCACCAATAAACAATCCTTCATTATGGGCATTTTCCTTTCTCATACCATAATTTTTGATTGTGTTATTATAAACCTTTACGTCACTATCAACATTTTTAATTTGTATTCCATCATAACCTGTTCTTTCAATTAAATTATCATGCAACTCAATTCCCTTAATAGAATGTGAATAGGTAACATTTGCACATTGATCTTCCTTTCTTCCTTTATAAAAACCATGGCCAATATACATGCCTTCACCACCTGTATCGTGCACATAATTATCATGGATTTTAATATTTCGCATCACCCAGGCCGTTCTTGTGGGGTCTGTAAATAAATCGCATTCCTGATAGGGTGAAGTTTTAATTCCAAATCCTGCAAATCCAGCATTTGCACCAATTCCATTCCTGGCATATCCCGCCACTTCAACACGGGAAATTTCAAAATCAGTTGTAAATTTTTCCATTGTTAAGAAAAAGCCATTCGGTGTGGATATTTTAATACCGTATTTCCTATCTCCTCCATCTCCTAAAAATTTAAAATTTTCAGAATACTCAAACTTCACACCGTAACTTTTTGTCGACTTAATAACAACGACTCCCCCACAATTTCTCACAATAACCGGGTTTGTTGGTGTACCAACTATATTTGTAAAAAAAATGTTGTCATATGATTTACCAGTTTCAAAACAGACAATATCCCCAGGTTTAATGTTCAATAAAACTCCATCGGTTTTTTGTGTTGTTACTAAATAAGTGCAGTCAGAACAATCGAAAATATCAAATAATTCTACCGGCTCAGGGTCTTTCGATTTACATGTGAAAACTAACAGTAAAAGAAAAAAAATAGAATTTCGACTAAACATGACTTATATACTTTAGGCCATAATCGAATATACTAAATAATTACTGTTTTATAAAGACAAATATGAAGGAATTAACAGGAACTCTTGGAGCTAAAAATGAGTCAATAAGATGATACTTTTCTTTTACACAATTAAGAATATCATAAGAATAAAACTGATTTAAATTAGGTATATCTTCAAACAATATTATATCATAATAATCATTATTTATTTTATTACAATAATCTTTAACTTCTTTATCAAAAATTGAAACCCCTTTATGATACCACAAAGGTATATTTTCACCCGTTTCTATTTCATAGGGTATCATTAAAGACAATTGAGTTAATTCTGTTAAATTCAACACCTTTAACTTTTGCCCCTTGTTAAGGTTTTCGGAAAGATCCAACAGTCTTTGAATACCATTACTGGTTTCCAACGGTATTTTAATCCTGGAAAACACTTTGAAAGGAGGAACTATCCAATCGGTTCTATTCTCAAATTCAATTAATGAATCAGCTGGCGAAATTATATAGGTGTTTTTATTGATTTTATCTGAATCTGTTAAATCGACAAGTAAGGGTTTTACCCTTGGACTAATATATCGGGTCCAATAAACATTAGACCACCAAATACCTGATAGAAGCAGCCCTGAAATAAAAATCCACTTACTCTTTTCAAAACCTAAATCAATATTTACTAATAAAAACGTTAGGGCAATTGCGTGAAAGTATATATTGCCGTACAGGGGTGTATAACTTGTCACCTGAATAATTGATGCCTGAAACAAGATAAACAACACCCAAAGAAAGAAAACC
>JAOUKG010000578.1 GCA_029882725.1 Cyclobacteriaceae bacterium | reverse complement strand
CGAAATAAGGTTATGAAGAAATATATACTGACAAGTTTATTGTTCTTTGTCCTATTTTTTTCTTTTTCCCAAAGTAAGAAAATGTGCATTACAGTAGACGACCTGCCAACAGTTTCTTATGGAATAAGGGATGAGGCTTTTCAGCTTGAAATAACTCAAAAAATAGTTGAGTCATTTGCTCATTATAATATTCCGGCAATAGGCTATGTTAATGAGGGGAAACTTTATCAGGCCGGGAAATTGAATCCATCTCGAGTGAAACTATTAGAACTTTGGCTTGAAAGTGGGTTGGAGTTGGGCAATCATACATATTCCCACTTAAATTTTCATGATGTGGAGTTTAATGCCTTTACAGAGGATATTCTTAAAGGAGAGAGAATAATCAAAAGCTTGGCTGCAAAGTACAATTCAGAGATTAAGTATTTTAGGCATCCCTATCTCCGAATTGGTTCCAACCAACTACAGGCCGATTCCCTGAGTGCTTTTTTATTTGAAAATGGTTATATCGAAGCACCTGTTACTATTGATAATGAAGATTACTTGTTTGCGAAGGCCTATAGCAGAGCCTATCAAAAATTGGATACTGTGTTAATGAATAAAATTGGAAAAGAGTATGTAGGTTATATGGAGGAAAAAGTATTGTTTTTTGAAACCCAATCGAGCAAGTTGTTCGATCGTAATATATATCAAACACTGCTTGTTCATGCCAGTCTTTTAAATGCAGATTATATGGATGAATTGATCGAAATGTACCAAAATCATGGTTACATTTTTTGCTCTCAATCTGAAATTCTTACAGATCCGGTATATAATCAAAAAGTGACTTATTTTGGTAATTGGGGTATTTCCTGGCTGGATAGGTGGGCTTTAAGTCAAGGGAAACGCGGGGATTTTTTTAAGGGAGACCCAGTAACTCCTGAATTTATTTTAGAGATTAATAAGTAACACGTATTGTACACAGTAAAGGTTAACTTTATAAAAAAAATTGTTATGAAATTAGTATTTACAGGTTATCCGATATCTGTTTTTATATCGTGTTTGATATTTTCTTCATGCAATATTTCTGAAAATAAGGAAGAACATAAAATACCACCCAACGTCCTGTTTATACTTGCCGACGATTTGGGATATCACGACTTAGGGGCAACCGGAAGTTCTTATTATGAAACACCAAATATTGACAGACTTGCTGAAAGTAGTTATCGTTTTGTAGCCGGCTATAGTGCAAGCCGCGTGTGTAGTCCGGCGCGCGCAAGTATCATGACGGGGAAATTTACAGCCAGGCACGGAATTACCGATTGGATAGGAGCCAGTGCCGGAACCGTATGGAGAGAACATAAGAGACACAATAAACTTTTGCCTGCTGAATACGTTCACAATTTACCTGCGGCCGATACTACTATAGCAGAGTCGTTTCGCGAAGCAGGTTATAAAACCTTTTTTGCCGGAAAGTGGCACTTGGGAAGTGAGGGATCTTATCCCGAAAACCACGGGTTTGATATAAACAAAGGAGGGTGGGATAAAGGAAGTCCAAATGGAGGATATTTTTCTCCTTGGGAAAATCCATCGCTTCCCAATAAAATACCGGGGGAAAACCTTTCACTTCGATTGGCTGATGAGACGGTAACATTCATAAAAGAGAATAAAGATAAGCCGTTTTTCGCATTCCTTTCTTTTTATGCTGTGCACGGTCCTATCCAGACCTCTCAGGAAAAATGGAAAAAATACAGGGACAAAGCCACTTTAAACCCTATCTCTGAAAATGGATTTGTCATGGAGCAGGTTTTACCAATAAGGACCGTTCAGGACAACCCCATATACGCGGGATTAGTAGATACTATGGATGAGGCTGTAGGAAAAGTGTTAAATGTATTGAAAAAAATGGGGTTAGATAAAAACACCATTGTTGTTTTTACTTCCGATAATGGTGGAGTGGCATCAGGAGATGCTTTTGCCACTTCCAATTTGCCATTAAGAGGAGGCAAGGGATATCAATGGGAAGGAGGTACCCGGGTGCCCTATTTTGTTTACGTACCCTGGATGAACAATGGAAATTTAGACTATACCGTGACGGGAGCAGATCTATACCCTACATTATTAGACCTTGCAGGAATAAAAACAAAACCAAATCAGCACATCGACGGTGTTAGTCTGAAGCCCGTTATGGAAGGAACCTTGTTACCTGATAGACCTTTATTCTGGCATTATCCACATTATGGAAATCAAGGTGGCAATCCATCTTCTGTAATTCGGAAAGGAAATTGGAAGTTGATTCATTTGTATGAAGAGGATAGTATTGAATTATATAATTTGGAAATAGATCCAGGTGAAAAAACAAATGTGGCGGTGCAAAATCCCCAAATAGCTCAAGAGCTAAAGTCTAAATTGAATGAATGGCTGATTCAACAAAAGGCTCTACTTCCCGAAGCTGACCCCAATTATAGCCAGGATTCTGCGTTAATAAGAAAAAATTGGATTGAAACACAACTTTGGCCAAAGTTGGAAAAAGAACGCAAGGATATGTTGAAAGAAGACTTTGAACCCAATGCCGATTGGTGGGGCAGTGAGGTTGGTAATAATTGATAGTTGATAATTAAGAATGGAAAATTTAGAATAAAATTCATCTGCTTCCAATCCAGAGTCATAAACTCGAATAATTATGTTCCACGGTATTACCCCCCGGGGGCTGGAGGTTGGTCATTAACAAGATATTGGATATTCTACAAAAGTACAACTTATTAAAAGAAAGAATAGTGAGTAGTGGTAGGTCAACTTTCCTGCTGCAGTGGCTCATGCTTTCGAATTCACCAAGGGGGAAGAAGTGGAGTGGATCATTGACGACCATGAACGTCTTGTACTCCAACGAAATGAGCATTGAAGAATTCTCGCAAAATTATTTATGGAGGTGGGATATTGAAGTTAATTTCCATGAATAAAAAACGAATTCAGGCTGCGGACAGGCTCAGGTAAGGCATGAGGTATCCGTTAGTAAAATG
>JAOUKG010000577.1 GCA_029882725.1 Cyclobacteriaceae bacterium | reverse complement strand
GGTAGTAATGAATGGAAACAAAGCCGAGCATATTCGTGAGGCTGCCGCAGTTATAGGTTCATATTATGATATTATTGGCATTCGTTCTTTTGCCGGATTAAAAGACCGGGATTTCGATTACCAGGAAACCATTATAAATGCCTTTGTAAAGTATTCCGGGAAACCCATTCTTAATTTAGAATCGGCTACCACGCATCCACTTCAGTCGTTAACCGATTTGATAACAATTACCGAACATAAAAAAACTGCGACACCGCGCATAGTGCTTTCCTGGGCTCCTCATCCAAGAGCTTTGCCCCAGGCGGTTCCCAATTCTTTTGCCGAATGGATGCTTGCTGCCGGGTTCGACCTAACTATTGTTCAGCCGAAAGGCTATGAATTGAATGAAAAGTTCATACAAGGTGCAAAAATAGAGTATGATCAGAAAAAAGCCTTTGAAGGTGCCGATTTTGTTTATGCTAAAAACTGGTCCTCTTTCAACTTGTATGGGGAAATTCTGAATACCGATCCTGCCTGGATGATCAATGACGAAAAAATGGCTCTTACCAATTCTGCCAAATTTATGCATTGTCTTCCTGTGCGAAGAAATGTGGTTGTGGCCGATGAAGTGATAGACAGCGAAAATAGTATAGTCATTGAACAAGCCTCCAACCGGGTTTTTGCAGCCCAGGCCGCAATAGATACTTTGCTTAAAACAATAGGATGAAACCGGTTTTAACCATAGTGAAATTTGGTGGAAAGATCATTGATCAACCGTTGGAATTAGAGAAAGCGCTAAAGGCATTCTCTTCTTTACCTAATCCCAAAATTCTTGTTCATGGCGGAGGAACAATGGCTTCGTCCATGATGGAAAAAATGGGATTGGAAGCTGTAATGATAGAGGGTAGAAGGGTTACCGATGAAGCGACTCTCGATGTAGTGGTGATGGTTTATGCCGGCCTGATTAATAAAAAAATAGTGGCTTCTCTTCAGGCTTTGAACAACAATGCACTTGGACTCTCGGGTGCCGATATGAATCTTATTCAGGCGCATAAGCGTATTGTGAAGGATATTGATTATGGTTTTGCTGGTGATGTAGATTCAATAAATACCAATGCACTTGAAAAATTACTATTGGATGGAGTTGTTCCTGTGTTTTGTCCTATTACACACAACAATGAGGGGCAGCTATTGAATACCAATGCCGATACCATTGCCGCTGTGATTGCCGCTGCTATGGCCAATAGTCACGAAGTTCACCTTGTATATACATTTGAAAAAAAGGGGGTGATGAAAAACCTGGAAACCGAAGAAGTGTTTGAGGAAATCAACACCATACTGTATAGTCAGTATGTAGATACCGGAATTTTGTCGGGAGGGATATTACCCAAACTGGATAATGCATTCGATTCTGTAAAAAAAGGTGTAGAAAAAGTAGTGATCTGTCATCATGAAGCATTAGCCAAATGGGGACATGAAGAGTTTGACGGGACTACCATAGTGAAATGAGCCTGGAAAAATCCTATAGTGACGCAATATCATTGCTACAAACGCTAATCAGCACTCCTTCATTTAGCAGGGAAGAGCAGCATACAGCCGATATTTTATATACCAGATTGAGTGAATTGGGCTTGAACCCACAAAGAAATCAAAACAATGTTTGGGCGCAGTACGGGAACGATCCTGCCTTACCAACTGTCTTATTAAATTCCCATCACGACACAGTAAAACCAGTGGCAGGTTGGAAGAAAGATCCTTTTAACCCGTTGGTGGAAGGGGATGTTTTGTATGGGTTGGGATCCAACGACGCAGGGGCTAGTTTGGTTTGCCTGTTCGAGACCTTCGTGCAGTTGAGTGCTTTAAACCTGCCATATAATCTGGTCTTTTTAGCGAGTGCCGAGGAGGAAATTAGTGGTAAAAACGGAGTGGAAGAGGCATTAAAACATTTGCCGGCTTTCAATTTCGCAGTAGTTGGTGAGCCTACCGAAATGCAACCGGCTGTGGCCGAAAAGGGATTGATGGTGTTGGATGTGACCATACACGGAAAGAGTGGACATGCAGCCAGAAATGAAGGGATCAATGCTATTTACAAAAGTATTGAGGAGATCCAAAAACTTAGAAATATTCAATTTGATAGAAAGTCGGATTGGTTGGGTGATATAAAGATTTCTGTAACACAAATCGAAGCCGGCACACAACACAACGTAGTTCCTGATAAATGTAGTTGGGTGGTAGATGTTCGCACCACCGATGCCTACTCCAATAAGGAGGTGCTGGAGAGAATCAAAAGTGTTATTGACGGCGATGTGGTTGCCCGATCTGTGCGATTGAATCCTTCGGGAATTGATGTAGAACATCCTTTTGTTGTCCGGGCAAAATTACTTGGGTTGAAGCCTTATGGTTCTCCCACCTTGTCGGATCAGGCATTGATGAATTTCCCAACCGTGAAAATGGGTCCCGGCAAATCGGAGCGATCGCACACAGCCGATGAGTTTATATTGCTGTCGGAAATTAAAAGTGCCATTGAAATTTATTTTAAATTACTAAAAGACTTAACACTATAATCGAAATATCATGAAGCTTTGGGACAAAGGAATTACACTTGATGCCAAGATTGAAAAATTCACGACCGAAAAAGACCGTATGCTCGATGTTTACCTTGCCAAATGGGATATTCTTGGGTCATTGGCCCATATTACCATGTTGGAAAGTATTGGACTATTGACTTCGGCAGAGCTTTTAACATTGAGGGAAGGGCTACTTGATATTCTTGAAAATAATGTTGAAAAGGGAGGATTTCAGATTGAAGAGGGGATAGAAGATGTACATTCCCAAATTGAATTGATGCTCACCCGAAGTTGTGGGGAAGCGGGGAAGAAAATACATAGTGGCAGAAGCAGGAATGACCAGGTGTTGGTGGACTTAAAATTGTATTTCAGGGATGAAATTAAGCAGATTTCAGGTTTGGTGAAGGCGCTGTTTACAAGTTTACAAGCCAAAAGTGAGCAATATAAAGAGG
>JAOUKG010000576.1 GCA_029882725.1 Cyclobacteriaceae bacterium | reverse complement strand
CGTAGATTTTGTGTTGGAAATACTGGGCCCCTTGAAATCGATTGAATGGTAGGTTAGTTGGTTATTGGAGTAATAAAGGGGAGAGGTGATTCCTATTTTAAATTGACGTTGTTCCTGAGGCGTACAGGGAAATACCCTTACACGAACAAGGTTGCCCTCCATCCAAAAAACGGTGGATGGGTCACGCATTTCCCTGCCTACAATTGTGCTATAAGCTTTTTCAGCCTTTGATTTCGTGGTTAACCGGGCTTTGGATTCCATGCCATCAATCCATAAGGATAAAGAGGAGATTACGGATCCTTCAGGTAATTGAAATGTGTAGATAGCTTCTTCCTGACTCCTCCAACTTGATCTTTCGTTGAAATTCTCATTCTTTATTTTTAGAGTCATTTCTGTATAGGCCATTCTAAAGGAGGGAAACAGTTGAAGGTTGGTTACCAGATCTGAAGTTTTTAGGTTTTCACCCGACCAAAACCGATCCACTACTTCATGATGCATATCGTATGAGAAGTTGAGTATCTTAAGCTGATCTTCAGGGTCTATTTCTGGTTTTCCTCCAAAAAAGGTAGCAAGAGTTACAATGGGGTCGTGTTTCTTTTGTCCATCAAAATTTAAACTTTCAGGGCTCCAAAATAGATTGCTTCTCTTTTGAAACTCCTGATACATTAATCCGCTTTTTAAATATTTTTCAGTCGCATAATTAAAGTCAAGGGATTGTGAAACGTTAATCCAGGAAGGTATTTCATGGTTTACTTCATTATTAAAGGCATTGTTGGAATTGTGGAATTGATCTTTGAAGGATTGATTTATGTTATTCCAGGCATTTATAAATAGGATAAGAGGAATAGTTACCACTAATAATGCAGAAAGAGGCGATATCCATGCTTTTTTTATTTTGATCAACTCGAAAAATATGACCATAAAACAGATTACAAAAAATAGAGGAACAAAAGTGTGCATAGAAATACCCAGGAAAAGTAATCCTGGTATGCTTATTCCGTACAAAGGCAAAACAACAATGGCTTGATAGAAATTAAAAAGAAGAAAGATACTTGTTAAGAATAATATTAAATGGTTTACGACAGGGTGATTATTCTCTTTGAAAATATAGATAAAGAGTACGATGTGTTCTGCTACCAGGAAGTAGATAAGCCAAGGCACCGATTCATCAAAAATACTCATTGAACGGTTCAGGCTATAAGCACTGATATTAAAAAGGAAAAGAAGGAGAATATGCTGTTTCCTGATACTCTTCGTAAAAAAAGCAAAGAACCTTTTTTTAAACACGATTATCAAATACACACTATAGACTATTGCTATACTATAATGGATTAAAAAAACAGGACTTAGAAAATCATTCGAATTATAATTTACTGTGAATACAAATAGTAAAACAGAAATAGTGAAGAGTACAAGCCCTAAGGTAAGATGGGAGTCGGTTTTAAGTTGTGTTACGATCTTTTTCATATGTATATAAAAGTACTTTGAAATTCAAAGTTAAAAATAAAATTTAATAAATCAAATAATTTAATTGGGAAGAGTTAGGCTTAAGAGGGTATTGAATTACTGCTACTGGGTTCGTATAACACCTTTTATTGTAACTAAATGTAATCGATTTAATAATTTTCAAAAATCAGCAATGAACAATGGTATAAAACAAAATAATATAATAATAATATATTAAAAAGATTAATTAAAATAAAAACGACAATTAAATAATAATATAAATCTTAATAAAGGTTAATCGAAAAGCACTATATAATTCGCACTTTGGTTAAAATATCACACAAGCGGGATAAAAGAGGTTTATAAAAACAAAAAACACCCTACACTTTTGATTTATCTGCATTTACAATTGTAATTGGTTTAAAAAACACCCTAAAAAATTAAAAAGGGAGTAAAAAAAACGAAGTTAGGGTATAAAAATACCCTATGAATTTGTTTTAAGTAAATAATAGCGCAGAATTGCATAAAATTTGAACCTAAAACGAAATTTTATATGCAAACAACAACAAACTTAGAATTAATCGCTGCAGCTGCAGTAGATACAACGGCAAGCGCAGGTGTGGCTGTTGTAGAAAGTGCAGCAGGAGCGGCTGATGCAATGGTACTTGCTTCAGATGCAATTTTTACTGCGAATAATGTATGGATGATGCTGGCAACAGCCTTGGTGTTTATAATGCACCTCGGCTTTGCTGGTGTGGAAGCCGGATTTACCCAGTCAAAAAATACTGTAAACATCTTATTTAAGAACACGCTTACTCCGGTAATTGGCCTGATAACATTTGCCTTTGTAGGATTTAGTTTAATGTATCCCGACGCCGAAGCCGGGTTTTGGTTCGGTTTTGATGGATTTGGTATTACTCCACGTGATAATGGAAACCTATTTGATTATGCCGGGGGTGGTTATACCCGATGGACAGATTTCTTGTTTCAAGGAATGTTTGCTGCTACAGCCGCCACCATTGTATCTGGTGCAGTAGCTGAAAGAATTAAAATTTCTTCCTACATGATTTTCACACTTATTTTCGTAGGGCTTGTTTACCCTGTTATAGGAAGCTGGAAATGGGGTGGAGGTGGCCTTGATGCACTTGGATTTTATGATTTTGCAGGCAGTACTCTTGTTCACTCTGTAGGTGGTTGGGGCGCCCTTGCCGGAATCATTGTATTGGGACCAAGATTAGGAAAATATGTTAATGGAAAAGTAATTGACAAACCGGGTTCCAGTGTTCCTTTGGCTGTAATTGGTGTGTTCCTTTTATGGTTAGGTTGGTTTGGCTTTAATGGCGGTTCTGTTTTATCTGGTGATCCTGCCTTGACTTCTTATGTGCTGGTTACTACTTCTTTAGGTGCTTGTGGTGGTGCGATTGGTGGTCTTTTAGCTGGCAAATTTGTGTTCAAGCGTCTGGATTTCGGAATGGTACTGAATGGTATTCTGGCTGGTTTAGTAGGTATTACTGCAGGTGCAGACGTATTTACTCCCTATGAAGCCATTCTTATT
>JAOUKG010000575.1 GCA_029882725.1 Cyclobacteriaceae bacterium | reverse complement strand
ACAGATGAGTTGGTACATAATAAGGATGTGAGTATAAAACTTTCTGCCTTACCTCCTTCTCCGGTAGAATTACTGATCAGGGAAAAAGCTACGGCTTCCATAGACACGCTTAGTCCGGAAGAGGAAGAACTATTACGGGACGAAATGGAAAATACCCGAAAGGAAGTAGAAGAGTTAACTGAAGAATTTACGAGGGAATTCAATGAAAAATTTGAGGAGTATTGGCAGCAAAATCAAATTGACATAAATGAAACTTTAAAAGAAGCTTTGGTTGAAATAGAAAAGGCTATTGCCCATATTGATTTAAAGAAAATTCATTTTGAGGGATTAACTGAAGAGGAAAAGAGTAGACTATTGGATGAATGGAACTTTAATTATAGTAGAGAAGACCTGAAAAAGGCATTGCAAGATATTGAAATCGCACAGGAAGAAATACTAATAGATTTGGAAGAAGAACTGGACCAGGTAAAGCTTTTGCAGGAAAAAGAGCTTGAAACTTTGGAAAAGCACATGGTTCAGACAAAAGAAATGGTTGAAACAATACAACGTAAAGCTTTTGAGACTCAAAAAAAAGCTTTAAAAGTGCAGCAGCAGGCTTTGAAAGATTTGGAAAAAATCAAAGAGAAAAAGCAGGCTTTCGATAAGGAAATAACTGAAGAATTCAGAAAAGACGGCTACCTGAAAGACAATGAAAAGCTGGAGGAGCTGAAAATCAGTGATGAGGATATTCGCATCAATGGCCAAAAAGCAAAATCCAGACACCGGGAAAAATACAGGAAGATCATTGAGGATTATTGGGGTAACCAGAACGAATTTAATTACAGACAGTAAATGGTGTAGGAACCCCAATAAATATGGGATCCCTACACCAGCTCATTAAAATTGCTTTTTGGACGTTTTTCCGGCCCGACAGCTGTCGGGCCGGAAAACGCGATACAGTTCTTTATGGGCAGAAACTAAACAAATCACTGGTTAATTAAGGTACTATATTTCTGGCAAGGCAAACCAACCACTTCCGGGAATTCGGAAGGCACATAGGTCAGATAGTCATCTCTGATTAATTTTTTGCTGCTTCAAAAATAAATCACATTTTCAGATACTGTAGAGTCTTTTTCGGTATTCCCGGTTTCCGGATCCCAGGTGTAAATCACCGTTCGAGTATGGACTTCAAATTCCTTTGTAATAGTACCATATGTTTTTGCATCATACCCCTCATCACCAACACAATCTCCTAAAGGAAATAACCTTACTTCAGCAAGCTCACGACCATTAAGATCGATTTCAGAAATTATGGGGTAAAATATGTCTGCCGGATATCCATATAGGATTGCAGCTGTTTCTTTATTTTGATAAAGTAGACCTATGATCGCAGCTCCTTCAGGTTTATATTTTTGAATATATTCATTTTCATAATTGATTTCCGGTACACTAAATCCTTCTTCACAAACAAATTGCAATGGTAATTTAATCAAAGGAATTAGCTCCAGATAATTTTGAACTTGGGTATCCCATGATATTGTCCTCTTCGCTTCATAAGATCTTATTAAATCGATATTGTAACGATCCGTATCATTTAACAATTTGTCCACATCCTTGGTAGAAAATTTGGGTTGGTACCAGTCAAATTCAGAGAAATAGGTCAATAATTCCGAAGAACTAAACGTATAGCCACGCCTTGCGTATATTTCATTTCGTAACAGGCCTAAATCACTTTTATTTAACAGACCCAAATCTATTTCCCGAATTGTGTCCAGGAGGTCAAGCCCTTCTACTACTACAGAATGAAAATGTGGAGTTGATAGTGGCCGGGGGTACCCGCTATGCCGTTGCTCTGTAATAGCCGGATGATCTTTCCCATTATCACAACTGATTAACAAGCTAACCAGACTTAACAGAAAAAGCGATCTCATAATTTTAAGTTTATTCAAACAAATTTCAATATTACTCATGCCAATTCAGGATTGCAAATGATATGAATAGATCGTCGCTCTTCCGTTTACCGTTATTAGTTTACTTTCTTTTTCCACAGGCGCACGATGTGTTCTTCACCTCCCGGAAATACGGAAAAACACTCTCAAAAACCCTACCTGACATAGTAGGATCAATCCCTTTTTAAAATAATTACCCCCTCTTCGTTACAAGATTGTTCAATAATTACCCCCGTTTTGTTACAAATATTTTCTGAAATAACTCCCTTTTCTTTACAAACCAGAGGTGGCCCTCAGAAAATCAGAGGGGGCTGTTCAATGTCGCTTTCCGTCCCGGCCGTAATTCTTGCAAAAGAGCCAAACAAAATGATCTTGAGTGTCCCTCATACAATATTGTTGTTAAAAGTAACTTTCTACCCGAACACAAAAACCTAAAAGAAATCCGTCAGTGTTAAAACTCAATTTTGTAGCTCAGATTTGGGATAATCAGCCTGTCGCCGACCGGGTCAATGGTATTGGAATACCTGTTATATGAAAATCCCTGAAATTCTTCTACCATTGTTGCATTGAGCACGCTCAACATCCATAGTGTTGAATGGTTCGGCTTGTTTTTTCGGTAAGAAACCGAGAAGTGGATGATCAAATTGCTGTCCAGCCGGTCATGGTATGCGTTTACCTCATCTTCCACCACCGTCATGGCCAGAATAGAGGCCGGCTCATCTACTGGCATGAAACGCTGCCCGCCCTGAAAAGTGGTCCGGGCATTGATGCCAAGTATATTACTCCCTGATTGTCCTACCATCCACTCCTTGCCGAAAAGTGCATTAGCAACTGCCCCCCGGTCAAAGGCGGTGCCCCGCCATATCCCGTCGCCTCCGCGGTACTCCGATTTGAACACCGAACCGGACAGGAGAAAGTAGTACCCATCACTCAGAAAGCGTTCCATCGTCATATCTAGTCCGTAATTTCTCCCTTTGCCGGTATTGATCAATTTCTCACTGATAAACCAATCGTTTTTTAGATTGATAAAGGAGAATGAACTACCAGGAAGTACCGGTACATCAAACAAATATTGAAAAT
>JAOUKG010000574.1 GCA_029882725.1 Cyclobacteriaceae bacterium | reverse complement strand
GGCACAAGCCATGTACAATTTAATAAGGTCTTTGGGATCGTGAGAGAAATCAGCATCCATTTCAATCATGTAGGTGTAATTGTGTGAAAGGCCATACTTAAAACCATCAATGTAGGCAGTTCCCAATCCCATTTTCCCTTTTCTTTGCAGAAGATGGAGCGTGTTTTCAGCTTTAGTTCCTTTCAAAACCTCCTGGATCTCCTTTACAATATTGGCGGTGCCATCGGGAGAATTATCATCTACTACCAGAATGTCAAACTTATGACCTAAAGAGAAAACAGCCTTTATAATAAGGTCGATATTTTCCTTCTCATTGTATGTGGGTATTATTACGAGGCTTTCGTTCAATTTTTATGGATTTAATCTGTAAAATTTCTGAAAATAGTTCAATTTTACAACTAAAGTTTTATAAAGGATTTATGAATAAAATTCCTGCAGTGTTTTTTGATCGTGACGGAGTGCTAAATTATGATGATGAGGGGTATGTTTACGACCCGAATCATTATACAATTTATCCTGAAATTCCCGAAATAATTAAGACATTGGCCGAGGCTGGCTACATACTTATTGTTATTACTAACCAGGCTGGGATTGCAAGAGGGATATACACAAGAGAACATATGCACAGTTGTCATTCAATTCTTCAACAAAAAACAAACAATGCATTTTCCCATATATATTATTCTCCGTATCACCCTGAAGTAAGTGAATCTTTGTCCAGAAAGCCCGGCAGTCTGTTGTTTGAAAAGGCCATAGCCAAATACAATGTTGATGTTGAAAATTCATGGATGGTGGGTGACCGTGACAGGGATTTGATTCCCGCTAAAAAATTGGGCATGAAAACTATTGGTGTAAGGAGAAATGAAGATTTTAACTATGCAGACCATGTAATTACAAAACTGGAGGATGTAATTAAATTGGCAATTGACAATTCATAATTAGGTTGGAATATATAACAACTATTTGACTATTTATTTTAAATTATTTTGTACTTTTCTATTGCTTATTTATTTAAAATGGGCTCTAACTAAGTTCCATTTACTATTTATATATTAATTCTATGAAATATATTAATACACACAAAGAAGGGCGTTTGAATTACATAACATTAAACCGTCCTGATAAAAAGAATGCGTTGAATTTTGAGATGGTTTCAGAAATCAAGGAGGCATTAAGAGAAGCCGCTTCCGATGAGGAAGTGAAAATTATAATTCTTCGGGGGGCAGGAGATACCTTTTGTGCGGGAGCCGATTTAGCCTACCTAAAAAAACTTCAGTTAAATACCTATGAGGAAAACCTTGCCGATAGTGAACATTTGAAGGGGCTTTTTTATCAGATTTATACCATGGAAAAAGTGGTCATAGCACAGGTTGACGGCTATGCAATTGCGGGTGGGGCGGGATTAGCCACTGTGTGTGATTTTACTTTTGCAACCCCTGAAGCAGTTTTTGGGTATTCCGAAGTAAAGATTGGATTTGTGCCAGCTATTGTTATGGTTTTTTTGTTGAGAAAAATTAGTGAATTACATGCAAGGGAGTTGTTGATTGGAGGAAACAGGATTTCGGCCCAAAGGGCCTTGGAAATTGGTATGATCAATAAAATTATAGCAAAAAGTGATTTAGAAAGTACTGTCAAAGAATTTGCAAATAAACTTTGCGAAGAAAATAGTGGTCAATCGATGACATTAACCAAACAAATGATAGCCTCTATTCAAACAAAAGACCTTGTTAGTGCATTGGATTATGCTGCTGAGAAAAATGCAAGAGCACGTAGTTTTTTAGATTGTAAAGAAGGAATCTCATCCTTTTTAGAAAAGAAAAAGATTAAATGGTAAATACATTCAACCTTGTATTTTTATGGAGGGTTAAAAACAAATAGAAAGACCCATTCACGAAGTCTCTCTATTTATTGAATTGTTTGTTGGAATGAAAAATTTATGCTTTTTCTACCTTTTTTTGTGTTAAATAACTTAGGCTGTTAAATACAGCACTGTAAAGTTTTGAGTCTTTTCCAACCAAATCTTCCAATGCTTTCATGTCATTTACGCCTACTCTTTTTTTGCCAAAAACGACCAATTTAAGGTCATCACTATTATCCACTTTTACGATTTTGCCATCAATCCCTTTAGATTGTGCCTGATCCAGCGAATAAAAATTCCCGTCTGTTCCCTTAAACTGGAAACCTCCAGCCTCATTAAGGCTTGTAAATACATCAATTAAATTCATAGTAATAAATTAGGTTTTATGTGTGTCTTTTTTTTGATGGCCGCTAAATTAGAATAAATATAGTATAAAACAACGGTGTATTATTTAGTGGCAATTACGCATGTTATAAATTTTGATTAAATGAATAAAAACGTACTTATACTAATAATTAATCTATAGTAAAATAATTAATACTCATTAGATATTTACGTTTTATTATATGAAAGGATTTTATTTGATAGACCTATTTATAATGAATGTTTCTATATAAAGTTAGATATCAATATAGTTTTTAGATTTGTAGAGGGAAAGTTTAGTTAAAACTATAATTGTTTTTTTCGTTTCAAATATCTGTCTGATTATTGAGTTTTGGTTAATCATATATTTATTTTTGCATTTATGGGTAGATATGTGGTTAAATTCATTGCATTTGGAGGCTTTTTTTTGATGCTGTCTTGCGTTAATAAGGAAGAAAAGTCTGTTGAAATATTAAGAAGAGGTAATGATGCTTTCAGGAGCAGGGATTACAAAAGGGCCGAGGGGTTTTATGAAGAGGCCTTATCTATAGACAGCTGTTTCTCCGATGCCTATAATAATTTGGGTATTTTATCATTTGAAAAAGGTGAATTTAATGAGGCTGAAAGTTATTATTTTAAATCCCTTTTGTGCAACAAAGATTTCTTACCGGCATACTTTAACAGGTTTAATTTATTTTATGAAACTCATCAATATTACAGAGCGCTTGATGAGTTAGGGGTTGTTAGCAAGGTTGCCGGCGATAGTTCCTTAATTGATATTAATTATG
>JAOUKG010000573.1 GCA_029882725.1 Cyclobacteriaceae bacterium | reverse complement strand
TCCCAATGGGGAATTGTTCTGTGTTGGAGGGCAGACACATGGGTCTGCCCCTACGGGGATGGATCCTGTGTTTTCCACAATGCAATGGAAATGGTTGGGCATTATTATCATTTGATGACATCGGATGTCGGGGAATTTTATCGGCAATTTGTTATACCATTTTTCCACCATTTTACCCGCATTATTCAATACTATTTTTCCATTCACTACTTTTCCAAATAAATGGGCTCTTCTCTGACAACATATTGTAATGAAATACAACCCTGCTTGTGAGTAGTTATATCCTTTTAATCGTATAGAACGGCGGCGGTGGGTGTAGGGGTTGAATTTATTCATGTGTATTGTGTTTATATTATATTCATAAAACAAATTAAATATATCATAAAAACAATATAAAATATAAATAAAATATAATTAATAATAAAATCAACTAAAAATTATATTTTGACTGGCATTCCCATTGAATTCTTCGGCCAGCCTGTTCCGAAAAACGGAGTGGATTGGGGTTTTGGACTTTTTTGTTACTTTTTTTGCCCAAACAAAAAGTAAGGAAGTAAAAGAAAGGAATCACGGTGTTTCCGTACACCAATGATTATGCAATAGTGATTCATGCGAGAATCCTATTGCATAATCCGGATTTAAGAGATTAGTTTTTTACTTAACAAAACGGTATTGTATTAGGGTTTAGTTTTTTCAACCACTACGGCTTTATCCGCATTTGTTTCATCGTATTTCTCAAATAATTTATTAACGGTAAGACCCTGAATAACAATGGAGAAAAGTACTACACCATAAGTCATTGCAGTTATAATATTCACATCATTGTTTGGTACTAAAAATCCTTTTTCTGTAGGTTCATACAAGCTAAGTGCCAATGCAACCGATATTCCACCCCGTAATCCCGACCATGTTAGTATCCTTACTGTGTAGGAGGGGAAATGCCTTTTTATACGCATTATTGATACAGGTAAACCTACGCCGACAAACCTTGAAATTAATACGATTACAATAGCCACAGGAATAGCAAATAGGAAAACCATACTTTGAGAAGCGAGTTCATCTGCTATTCTAATTATTTGCAAACCAATTAAGATGAATAGAATGGCATTCATAGCCTCATCCATGAGGTGCCAGAATTTATATACATACTCTCCCGCTGCATCTGCATCTTTTTCACGGCCTTCACGCCCTACCCAAAGACCCATTACTACCATAGCCAGAGGACCTGACACTCCGATATATTTTGCAACACTTGCACCACCAAGTACCATGGATAAGGTAACAAGCACTTCAATTTCAGTATGTGTATTATCAATAACTTTTAATAAGTAGAGACCAATAATTCCAATAATAGCACCTAATGCCAAGCCACCCAGTACTTCTTTTCCAAATTCAATGGCAATATGTCCGGGTTCAAGGTGTCCGGCTCCGCCTTGCTCTGCAAGGCTTAATATTGTAATAAAAACAACTACACCCACCCCGTCATTAAATAAGGATTCTCCTGCTATTTGTGATTCCAAATTTTTGGAAACAGGTGTTTTTTTAATCATTGCCAATACAGCAATTGGATCTGTTGGCGATATTAGGGCACCAAAAAGTAAACAATAGATATAATCTACATGAATGTCAACAATAGGAAGGGCATAAAAGATACCTGTTCCAACAAGAAACGTAGAAATTAAGGTACCCAAAGTAGCCAGAATGAGTATAGGCCATTTTTCTTCCCCCATTTTTTTGACGTTCATATCCAAAGCACCTGCAAAAAGCAAAAAACTCAACATCACCTGAAAGAGCACTTCCGAAAATTTAAACCGGGTCATCATATCCGTTGACAGATGCTTTAGTGCACTAAATAAAGCTTCACCAAATACAATAAAAAGCGATAGGCCCAAAGCCAGAATCATCAATCCAATTGTGGATGGAAGTTTAAGGTATTTTACATTTACCAGGGTGAAAATTGCTGCTAGTATGATAAGCAGAGTGATAAAGTCAAGAACTTGCATATAGACAAAGTTTAGGTTTCTTAATCAGGTATAAACAAATAGTGTTTTTTCGATGTTTTAATTTAGGAAACTTAAAGTTTAATTAAAAATGATTTCAATAATTACCTATAGTTTGAACACTACTTTGCGATATTTGCGTATAAATATTCGAAAGGTATAATTTATGGAAGAGTTTAGAATCCTTACTACAAAAGAAAAGGCATTAAAAATAAATCTTCGGGAGGATATTTATGGGTCTTTCGCAGAAATTGGTGCAGGACAAGAGGTAGCTTCGAATTTTTTTAGGGCAGGTGGTGCCTCTGGTACCATCGCGAAAACCATGTCGGCTTATGACATGGCTTTTAGCGATGCAATATATGGGAGATGTGATAGGTATGTGGCAGAGCCCCGACTGAAGCAAATGCTGAATAAGGAATATGATTTACTACCGGAACGTCTTGTAAAGAGGAGGGATAATTCAATGTTTTTTGCATTTGCAAATACGGTGGAAGTTCTCAATTATAAGAAATCAAACAAACCCCACGGTTGGGTGGGTATTAAATTCCAGCTTTCACCTGAATCTGAGCCAAACGAGTGTATTATTCACGTAAAAATGCGTGATAATGATAATGTATCTCAACAAAATATATTAGGTATCATTGGAGTTAACTTGATTTTTGGCTGTTTTTTTCATAAAAATGCATCTCAACTTCTTGGAAGTTTGATGGATAATTTGTCGTCAGACAGCATTGAAATTGATATGTTCCGAATTAAGGGACCTAATTTTGTGAATGTGGATAATCGTTTAATGAGCCTTCTTTTGGTGAAAAACGGATTTACCAGAGCCGCTATGTTTGGACCGGATGGAAATGTTTTACAACCTTCCGAAGCCTTGTATAAGAAAAATGTATTGATGTTGAGAGGTAGGTTCAGGCCAGTTACTTTGGTAAATGTGGATATGTTACTTAAAGCAATGAAGCATTTTAAAGCAGATCCAGAGGTAGAGTATGGTAATATCTTAACACTTA
>JAOUKG010000571.1 GCA_029882725.1 Cyclobacteriaceae bacterium | reverse complement strand
TGTGGCCCCATTCTGGTCTCAACTGGCTGTAAAAATGCGGAAGTCATCAGCGTAGGATCCGGAAGTTTACCTACATAATCCACTCGTTTTTCTGCAGCTTGCATTTCGTATGACAAGGACTGAATGGCGGCATCTTTTGAAAGTGCATCCACAAAATAGGCTTCTACACTTTTTTCCTGGGAAAACACTGAATATCCCAAAAAGAAAAACAGGCCAACAAGAAGAGAATATCTATTTTTCATCATTATCAACATTTTTAATATTCATTTCTTTAATTAGAGAATAAGTTACAGGTACCACAAACATGGTAATTAGTTGTATCAGCATACCTCCAAAAGTAGGAATTGCCATGGGCACCATAATATCGGCCCCCTTACCTGTAGACGACAACACCGGAATCAAAGCAATAATCGCAGTAGCGGCGGTCATCATGGCCGGTCTTACCCGACGGCTACCTGCCTCCACAATGGCATGTCTGATTTCCTGAACCGTATTGGGCTTTTCCTTTTCAAAAGACTGTTGAATAAAAGTTCCCATAATCACTCCGTCGTCTGTTGCAATGCCAAATAGGGCAATAAAACCTACCCAAACAGCTACACTCATATTGATTGAATGCATATCAAACAAATGACGCATATTGGTTCCGGCAATTGAAAAGTTAAGAAACCATTCCTGGCCGTATAACCATATCATAATAAAACCACCAGCAAATGCTACAAAAACACCACTAAATACAAGAATCGACAGTAAAGTATTCTTAAACTGAAAATACAGAATTAAAAAAATAATAATTAAGGACAGGGGTATCAGTATTGAAAATCGCTCACTGGCCCGTACTTGATTCTCGTAATTTCCTGTAAACTTATAAGTGACGCCCGGAGGAAGTTTGAAGGATCCTTCGTCAATTTTGTTTTCAATAATCTTTCTTGCTTCATTCACTACCTCAACTTCAGATACACCTCCCTTTTTATCAAAAATCACATAACCTGAAAGGAATGTATCTTCACTCCTGATCATTTGAGGGCCCTTTCGATATTGTATATTGGCCACTTCACCCAAAGGAACTTTTACCCCTTGTTTAGTGGTCAACAACACCTCCTTCAATTCATCGGGTGTGCCTCGGTAATCGCGTGCATATCGTAACCTTACATCAAATCGCTCCCTTCCCTCAACGGTTGTGGTCATTGATTTTCCTCCTATCATTACCTCGATAAACCGTTGGACATCGGCAATAGAAAGTCCGTAACGGGCAATTGCCTCCCTATCAATATCAATTTCCATATAGGGTTTACCCACAATTCTATCGGCAAAAACTGTTTTAGGTTCGATGGAAGGAACATGCTGAAGAATCTCCTCCAGTTGCAATCCTGTTTTTTCAATGGTGAGTAAATCGGGTCCAAAAACCTTGATTCCCATAGGGGCCCTCATACCAGTGGAAAGCATTACCAGGCGGGTCTGGATAGGTTGTAATTTTGGTGCGGAAGTAACTCCCGGGATTCTTGTAGCCTTTACAATTTCCTCCCAAATATCATCCGGTGAATGAATATGACTCCTCCATTGACGAAAATATTGCCCGTTTTCATCGGGAACCAGGTCCTTCAAAGTCAAGGTTCTATACCCGTCTTTTTCAGAATTGTAAACAGAGCCATCAGACAATATATAGCCTCCCTCCCCATCAGTTGCAAACCGTAACCTATTCCCCCTTTCATCCAAAATATATTCAGGTTTGTAATTGATGGTATTTTCAAACATAGAGATAGGCGCAGGATCCAGAGCACTATTTACCCTCCCCCACTTTCCTACAACCTGTTCTACTTCAGGAATTTGACTTACATATAAATCCAATTTTCGGATTACATCAATATTTTCTTCCACACCTGAATGAGTCATGGTGGTAGGCATAAGTAAAAAGGACCCCTCATCGAGTGTTGGCATAAACTCTTCTCCCAATGGGGGAAATGTGGCATTCATTTTTTTCCATAAGGCAGAATTCTCCTGGATAATTCCCGAACTTACGGCCCACCCAAAAACACCCGAAACGCCTTTCCAACTCAGTAATCCCCACAATAACAAAACCACCGGCATCATATAAAAAATGGTTTTGTGAGCTAAAAACCACTTCAAAACAGGTTTATAGAAATAAACTACAAACCACAATACGGCTAAAACAGAACCAATAATTGATAACACAAAAAACATGTTCAAGAACAAGTTCACCGAAACGCCCAAGGGCATCCAGGTATAGGTGAGTAGACCTGTAACAATCATTAACAACAAACCAATGAAGATCAAATTGCTATGTGTTTTTACAAAAGGAACGAAATCCTGAACTACTCTTACCACACCAATTAATGACAGAAATATCGCAATCCAGTTTCCATAAACCACCACCAAAGAAATCCCTGAAATAATAAGCGAGAAGGTAATAAAATGGTATACCTTTCTCTTTACTTTCCTCAAAGAAAAAATGAAATAAGTGGCTGTAGGAATCAAAATAAGCCCTAAAATCAGTGTAACAATAAGTGCAAAGGTTTTAGTAAATGCCAGTGGTCTGAATAATTTCCCTTCGCTGGCCACCATGAAAAATACAGGCAAAAAACTCACAACAGTTGTTGAAAGCGCCGTGATTATAGCAGGAGCTACTTCTTTCGAAGCGTTAAAAATAACTTTCAACAACCCCTCCCCTTTTTTATCAATATTTTCGGGAAGTTCTTTATGACTTATAATATTTTCCACGAAAACAATACCAACATCTACCATCACTCCAATGGCAATGGCAATTCCCGAAAGGGCCACCACATTGGCATCCACCCCCACATATCTCATAATTACAAATGTGATCAAAACGGCAATGGGCAGCATTCCGGAAATTATTATACTTGCCCGAATATTTACCACTAGTACCAGCACCACCATAATGGTAATCAATATTTCATGGGTCAGTGCATGTTCAAGAGTTCCAATGGTTTCTTTAATAAGTCCACTGCGATCATAAAAAGGCACGATAGTAAC
>JAOUKG010000572.1 GCA_029882725.1 Cyclobacteriaceae bacterium | reverse complement strand
TCCAGTCCTGTTATGTCGTGGATGATGCCAGCTACTGTAAAACCCAAATATGGCCGTTATGGAGTGAAATCTGAAAACCTTATTGAAAAAGATCACATGGTAAGACCTACATCGGGGATCGAGCTTATCTACAGCCGCCATTTTCCGGATGAAGTGCAGGGCGATTTCCTTATCAATAACACCATCGGTTTTTTGGGTACTAAACAACATACGCTTACCGACAATGGCACGGGATACAAATCTGCACATCGACAAGATCTTTTAAAAAGTACAGACCCGAATTTCAGGCCTGTAGATCTGGAAATCGCACCGGATGGCTCTCTTTATATTGTTGATTGGCACAATGTATTGGTGGGGCATATGCAACACAATGCCCGTGACCCACTCAGGGATCATGTGCATGGTAGAATTTACAGGATCACCTACCCTTCCAGACCCTTGCTTACTCCGGCAAAGATTTATGGGGCATCGGTTCCTGAATTATTGGAAAACCTGAAATTACCGGAATACCGTACTCGCTACCGTACCCGAAGGGAGTTACGAGGACGCAATCCGGAAGAAGTATTATCGGCCATTAAAAAGTGGACTGCCGGGCTTGATCAGAACGATACACAGTACGAACATCATTTATTGGAGGCTATGTGGGTAAGCTGGGGATTGAATCAGATTGATGAGGAACTGCTGAACAGGCTGTTTGATTCAGAAGACTACAGGGTTCGTGCAGCTGTGGTTCGTGCTATACGTTACAACGGCCACAGGCTCGATAATCAAATTGACCTGTTGAAAATAGCCGCCGCTGATCCCCATGGAAGGGTGAGATTGGAGGCTATAACCGCTGCATCCTGGGTAGAAAACAAGGCCGGACTTGAAATTTTGAGCATTGCAGGAAAACATGCCCTGGATGAATGGATGGGGGGTAGTTATTTATTGGCCGAAGCCCATTTAAGAAATCAAAATCTGATTGTGAATAAAGGATGGGGAGGTACTGCAGGTAAAATTGATCCCAAAATGTTGGCTAAATACCAGCAAGGAAGAGAAATTTATCATAAGGAAGGTTATTGTGCCACCTGTCATCAGGAAGATGGACGAGGTCTTACGGCTTCCGGTTTTCCACCTCTTGCAGCCACCAAATGGGTAATGGGCAATGAGGATAGACTTATTAAAATAGCCCTGCAAGGTTTAATGGGCCCTATGGAAATACAAGGAGTAAAATACAACGGCCAGGTGCCGATGACTCCCTTCAAAGGATTATTAAATGATGAAGAAATGGCCGCTGTGCTAACCTATATTCGGAATAGTTTTGGAAATAACGCCACAGAAATCATGGCCGATCAGGTGAAAAAAGTGCGGGAAGAGTTGAAAGACAAAGAAGGGTTTTACAACATTGAAGATCTGAACTCAGAACACCCGGAGGAGGATGAGAATTGAATTGGCTATCAAGGTAATTTGAAGTTAAGGAAAATGTTCAGTGGTTTGGATGGAAAGTTTAGGTTAGGCCAGAGATAAATACTTGTTTTCTAGTTTAACACTGAAATTTAATTCTGCCTCCAGAGCATTGAACACCCTCAAAACAGTGTCAATAGTGGCACTGTTAGCACTCCTCTCAAGTTTGGAAACTTGTGATTTTCCTACTCCAATTAACTTTCCCAGTTCTTCTTGTGTGAGATGACGTTCCAATCTGGCCTTTCGTATCATCTTTCCAAGAAGTTCCATTTGTAGTGTGTATTCATAGGAATCTCTGTTTTTATTGCCTTTTTTACCAATAAATTTATCCTTCATTTGAGAAAGAGTAAATACTTTCATTTTATCCTCCATATTTAACTTTATTTAGATTCTATTGAAATACATTTCTTTAAGTCCTATGGCCTTTTTTATTTCTCCTATTGGAATTTTTTTGTTTTTTTTAATAAAACCACTGGTGGCTATTACCATTGTTTTATCATTATCCCTTTTATCCCAAAAAGCAAGTAGCCTCACTTGAATTCCTGAATATCGTGTTCTGAATTCCCATATATCACTTCCAATTTTTTTAAACAACCTACTATCATAAGTATGTTCCGCAAGTTCAATGTTATATAAAATTTTACTTAATAACCTCTGGTCAAGGCGATCAAAAAAACGAACCACCTCATCTAAAAACACAGTCTCAAAATACCTCATTTAAAACAACTTCAATGTAAGAAAAGTTTCCAAATTTAGAAACTTTGTTACGGGTAATAATTAATTTTTATTGCAAAACAATTTGAGGATTTTCCCCCAGATAATTTGAGTCTTTGAGAAAACTAAACGTTTAATTTTCTTCACCCCCTATTCTAAATTCAAAATGTCTGAACTCAAATTTTTCTGATTGATAGATATGTAGAATTAACAGGTTGACTTGGTTAAGATGTCCATTGAGTCCTCGCCCATATTATTTCTCTTTTTTTTGAATTCGGCAATTTCTTGTCCCCCAATCCTCACAAAGCTTCACTTTGTTGGGCCAAACATCTACCTTCCGAAAATTCCCAGTTAAGACAATTTTCCTAATAATGACCATTTACATTAGTAATCATGGGAATAACAGAACTAAAATGTTATATTCCAACCAACTTTTTTTAGTTACTTTTAACTTTATGTATATGGGATTTTACGCTGATTCAAACGGAACAAAAATATATTACCAAATTAGAGGTAAAGGAGAGCCACTGGTATTAATTATGGGCTTTGGAGCCACTGGTGATGTCTGGGAAAAACACACCGTGGTCTATGAACAACATTTTAAATGTATAATTATTGATAATCGGGGTATCGGAAAATCAGACCAACCTACAGGCCCTTATACTACCAAAATGTTGGCCGACGATACCATTGCTGTGATGGATCATGCCGGTGTCGATAAAGCCCGGGTTGCAGGTATCTCCATGGGTGGGGCCATTGCTCAGGAGTTGGTTTTGAACTATCCCGATCGGGTAATTTGTGCATTACTTATGAGTACGTGGCCAAAATTCAATAATTATGCAAAATCTGTTTATG
>JAOUKG010000570.1 GCA_029882725.1 Cyclobacteriaceae bacterium | reverse complement strand
CTGATGGTTTATGCCGGAGGCAAACATGTATAAGGAGGTTTGAGAATTGTCTTTATCTGTTATTGATTTCCATTCAGCATTATCCAATGCATCCAGATCAATGCCATCGTAACCGGTAATACCCCAAAGAGAAAATGTTCCTGTATTTTTTGTTGGTAAATTAATTTTATAGGATAAATCCTGATACTTTAGAATACCGCTGTTACTCGGTAAAATGGGGCTGATGAGTGCCATAGTAGAGTAACGGTAATTAAACAAATAGGAAGCCCTTTTTCCTATTTTGAAGGGACCTTCAGTAGCAAAATCAATCCCCAATAATCCGGCCTGAAATGTATATTCTCTTTTTGAAGAATTACCTGTTCTAAGTTTAATATCAAACACTCCGGAAGTCGCATTTCCATATTCAGAAGGAAAAGCACCAGTGTAAAAATCGCTGTTGCCCATCATTTGGTTACTTAAAACAGTCAAAAGCCCGGCACCTGCAATGGTGAGGTTGGCAAAATGATTGGGACTTGGCACTTCTACTTCTTCAATTCTCCACAAAAGGCCTGACGGACTATTGCCTCGAACAGAGATTCCGTTGCTGCTTATAGAGGGGGTTGCAACACCGGCAAACGATGAAACCAATCGTGCAGGATCATTCAGACCCCCTGCAAAACGCTGGGTTTCTTCAACCGTAAACTGGCGACTGCTTACGGTAGCCATTTCATTGAGCGGTTTCTCTTTATATCTCTGTGGAGTTATTATCACTTCCCCCAATTCCATTGTACTTTCTTCCAAACCTATATTGAGTACAACTTGTTTCCCTGAACTTATCAATAGATCGTTAACAAAATAACTTTCATACCCCATCATACTTATCTTAATACTTTGCCTTCCAATAGGTACATTTTCTAAAATAAATTCTCCATCAAGATTGGTTGTTGTTCCCAATAAGGGGTCAGAGTCCAGTAAAATAATAGCCGCTCCAATAATTGTTTCCTGAGTAGAATTATCAAACACAGTACCTTTAACTGTTTGCGTAATAGTTTGTGAATAAGACAATCCACAAATGCCAACTAAACTTAAAATTGTAATAAGTAAATTTTTCATTTTATTGCTGTTTTTGCTTCAATAATTATTAATGCAAAGGAACAACACAATAGTAGGCCAATCGCTCAATCCTATAATATGGCACTTGTTAGTAGTTCAGGATCATAATACAGAACTACTAACTAGCGAATTTTCAACAGAATGACAGATTTGTTTTGAATAAAAAATAATGGAGAGGCCTCTCTATTTTTGTAAAGAGATGAAATGTGAAGGTGTTACACCTTTTTGCTTTTTAAAAACAGTATTAAAGGTTGATTTTGAATTGAACCCTGAATCCAGGGCGAGGGCAAGAAAACTATAATTTTTATTTTCTAAGGCATTTTTGAGAAATTCCTCTATACGATATTTGTTTATGAAATCGTTAAAATTTTGTTGCTCGTACTGGTTGATAATTTGAGAAAGGTGGTTAGGTGAAATTTCTAAAAGATCGGCCAAAGAATACAATGTTAATTTTGGGTCAAGATAGGGTTTTTCTTCATTCATTAATTGTAAAAGTGAGTTGTACTTTTCAATTGCATCTTCTTCTTTCAGTCCTGAATTTCTATATTCTCCCTTTGTTTTTATTTCACTTACAATTACGATGTTATCAATAAATATATTTTGATGTCGAATGCCAAAATATCCTAAGGTAAGTATGGCAAAAACCAACATGGAGTAATAAATATAATCAGGATTCATACTATAATTAATCCCAACAATATCTTTTAAAATGATTGTAATAATTACAGTTAAAAATATTAATCCAACTCCCAAAATGAAGCCTTTTAACCAATTTAGGTTTATATGTTCGGTGTTGGAAAAGTTGTTCTCAATGATATTTTTGTGTTTTTTGAGAAGTTGATATGAAAATAGCGAATAACTAATTCCTGAAACCACAAAAGCAAGCAGCAAGAGGTTGGAGAAAATATCAAAATCATTAATTTCACCCTTGTCAACCAGTCTTTTCTCTTCAACAGAATAAAAAAAATAAAATTGAAACATATATAAATAAGATAGAATGGCGGGAGCAAAATGTAAATAATCTATTTTACGTATATGGTTATCACTTTTTAATGAATACAATATGTAGAGGTACAATACAGGTCCATACAAAAGAGGGAATGGTACAGTTAAACCCACTAAGTGAGGATATATATCCCAATAGCCTAAATAATAAATATAATAATTTGTTAAATGAATCCCGATAATCAACATCCATACTGCAAGTACTTTGTCAGATAAAGATTTCGATTTTTTGTTTAACAGTAAAACAAATTGAAATAGTGATATAAAAATTCCGATTGTAAAAATTACATTCATTTACTTTTTAAAAATTTTATTTTTATTGTTTTTGGTTTTCATATTGGCATGTTTTAAAGATGAAATATCCGCAATGAATATAAACATCTTTTGTTTTTTGAATTTAAAAAATATTCCACCACTATCAAATATACCGGTTTCATCAAAATTAACAGCTTAATACAGGAGTAATCAGAAATGTCAGACAATAACTAGCCTGGTTAAAGATCTCAAAATCCCATACCACCTTTCATCAATAACCCTTCAGTATTTTAAGCCTTTTTTTTTATACTTGTTTGCCATTTCTCTTACCAAACAAACTCCCAAATGAAATATACTACTTTTTTTATGCTGGTCCTTTTACTGAACTTTTTAGTTTCTTGTCAGAATTCAGAAATTGAAATAATCAAGCCACCCGAAGACAGGTTTCAAAAAGTAATGTTGGCAACTAATCTGGATGAACCTATGGAACTCGAGGTGATGCCCAATGGGAATGTGCTGCTCATTGAAAGAACCGGAAATATAAAATTATATGATCCCAAATCAAATGAATTGAGATTGATAACAAGACTCCATGTTTACCATGGGCATGAAGATGGTCTTTTAGGTTTGGCTCTTGATCCTCATTTTTCAATTAATAACAGGATC
>JAOUKG010000568.1 GCA_029882725.1 Cyclobacteriaceae bacterium | reverse complement strand
GGAATTGATGTGGGTAGTATTGATTAGAATATGAAACAAGTAGGTTTAATCCTCATTTTTTTAACTGTTCTTAAATTTTCGGAGGCTCAAAAGCCCCAAATACAGAAACAGCAGGAGCAAATATTGTCAAGTCTTTCCATTGAGGAAAAGCTCGGGCAGTTATTAGTATTGAAGTCTTGTGCAAGTAAAGACCCCGAAGAAATAGCCGAATTTTATAAGATTGTAAAGGGTGTTCAACCCGGCGCAGTGTATTTTGAGGGAGGTAAAAGTGATGATATAAACACGGGAATGAGCCGTTTAAATAAAATCGGAGGTTTGCCCTTTTTATATATTTCAAATCTCTCCCACTCAAATATCAACCTATTGAACCTAAAAACACTTGCCTCAGTAACCAATGAAAATCTTATTCTGGAACTGGGTCAATTGATGGGAATTGAATTGAACAGATTGGGAATAGATATGGTTATAGATCCTGCTTTTTCCCTACTGTCTAACGAATACAGATATTACGGAAATCTTCTTGCTGGGGGCATTATCAATGAAGGCTTAAACCCCATTTATTACGGTGAACCGGGGCTAATTAAAAATAAAACTTCAGGAGTCTTTTTTATAGAGGGTACAGATCCTGTTTTCAAAAAGAAAACTGCACACTACGAGGCTTTAACTTCTTTTAAACTAAGGAATGAAGGGTTCGAGGGAATTATAATAGCACATGCCGATTACCCCCACTCTACATTAACAGAACCGGAACAAATACTACATCAGCTTCTGGCCGGGGCCGACATGATATTCAACCCAAATAATGTCGAAGAGTTAATACGTTTTTTGGCAAAACAAGTCAAAACTGAAAGGTTTCCAGAACAGCTACTCAATGAAAAAGTAAGCCGTATTTTGAAGAATAAATATGAAAAAGACAAGGAAATACAGGTTGCAGTCAGCGAAAAGGAAAAAGCAGAGCTAAAAAATGACCTTTTGTTATCGGCTATTTCCCTGAATAAAAATCTAAAAGATTTAATACCGTTCCGAATGTTGGACACACTGGAGCTCGCTTATATGCCTACAGGTGGAATAAACGACCAATTAGAAACTTACTTAAAGAAATTCACCTCAATTGTTACAATGAGCCCTGAATTTGAAAATATTAAAAGGTTAGCATCCTATGATTTAGTTGTCGTGCCAATAACAAGTGAAACTACCACCGAAGAATTAAGATTACTGCAATCATTAACAACTAAAGTAAAGGTATTGGCCATAGGCATTGGAGGAATACCACTTACTGATCTTGTTGATATGGATTATGTAGTATCTGTTCCTGAAGTTGGAGAAGATACCTATAAATACTTGCCTCAATTATTGTTTGGCTCCTATGCATTTGAAGGTTCCTACTCAACTGCCATGATTCCGACAGGTTTTGAAAGAGGAATAAAAACAAAAACTTTGAGTAGGCTTGGGTACTCTGACCCTGATAAAGTAGGAATGTGTGCTACCACTCTTGAGGGGATTGATCAAATTGCTTTGGAGGCCATAAATAAAGGAGCAACTCCGGGAATGCAGGTGCTTGTAGCAAGAAAAGGAAAGGTCATTTTTGAAAAGTCATACGGATATTACACTTACGAACAGGATCAACCTGTTACCAATGAAACCTTATATGATTTGGCCTCTGTTACCAAAGTGACGGCCACATTGCAGGCAGTAACTTTTATGGCAGAGAATCAATTGATTGATTTAAATAGTAAAATTTCAAAATATTTACCAGAGCTTAGAGGTACTAATAAAGAAGATTTGGTTATTAAAGACATACTTTTGCATCAGGCAGGTTTGAGGCCCTGGATGCCTTTTTGGCAACAAAGTATGTCAGATGAAAAATCAAGAACCGATTTATATAGTGAACAGCCTGAAGAGGAGTTTCCTTTACAGGTTTCTATGGGTTTATATGCCAATGAGGCATTAAAAGATAGCGTTTGGCATTGGATTATTGAATCCAAGCTAATAAAAACCAAACCAGGTAAAGCTTTTGAGTACAGATACAGTGATATGGGGTTTTATATCATGCAGCAATTGGCGGAAAGGATTTTGAATCAGCCTTTAAATGACTTTGTTGATCAAAACTTTTACAGCCCCATGGGAATGACTACCACTGGTTATTTACCCCTATGTAAATTTTCAATAGAAGATATAGCTCCCACTGCCGAGGATCCCTATTTTAGAAAGCAGTTAATCAAAGGAGTTGTTCATGATGAAGGAGCCGCCATGTTTGGTGGTGTAGCAGGGCATTCCGGTCTTTTTAGTGACGCAAATGACCTCGCCAAAATCTTTCAAATGTATCTACAGGGTGGCGTTTACGGTGGGTATAGATATTTTAACAAAGAGACACTTGACTATTTTACAAAAAAACAAATAGAAACAAATCGAAGAGGATTAGGGTGGGACAAACCAGACTTTAGTGGTGAAGGTTCAGTGGCAAAGGCCGGAGTGTCCTCAAAAACCTTTGGGCACACTGGATTTACAGGTACTGCCGTTTGGGTGGATCCGGAATATGACCTGATTTATATATTTTTATCAAACAGAATTCACCCTGATGCAGAGAACGGGAAACTAATGTCATTAAATATTCGTTCCAGAATACAAGAATTGATTTATAATTCAATTTCTGACTTCAACAACACTTTATTATTGACAGAAGAAACCCAATAACCATAAACACATGAATATAGGAATTGTTTGCTATCCCACATTTGGAGGTAGCGGAGTTGTGGCAACAGAACTTGGAAAAGCATTATCAGAAGAAGGACATAATGTGCATTTTATTACATATACCCAGCCTACAAGGCTTGATTTTTTCAATGAAAATATATTTTATCATGAGGTAGATATTGTTGCTTACCCCCTATTTAAATATCCTCCTTACGAATTGGCCCTGGCAAGTAAAATAGTGGATGTTGCACTCTATGAGAAGCTGGATATTGTACATGTACACTATGCTATTCCACATGCCTCTGCCGCCTATATGGCAAAACAAA
>JAOUKG010000569.1 GCA_029882725.1 Cyclobacteriaceae bacterium | reverse complement strand
TATATTTGATCATCGAACCCTTCAAAAGTGGCCCTGGCACCTGATCTGTAAGTATGATCCATTAAGTAATTACCTAAAGCTTCGCTGCTGCTTCCCAAACCTCCTGGATTATTTCTTGTTTTTGTGTTAAGCAAGATTGCTGTAGACCCAATAGTGCTCGCACAGAGGAAAATAATTTTTGCCTTATATTCGAACATTTCTTTGGTTTCGGTATCAATTACACGAACTCCAGTAACTTTATTTAATTCTTCATCAAAAATAAGGCTATGCACAATCGACATAGGCCTTAGAGTCATATTACCTGTCAATGCAGCTGCGGGGAGAGTAGCACTGTTGCTATTAAAATAACCTCCATACGGACAACCTGTGTAGCATTTGTTACGAAATTGACAAGGTCCCCTACCATGAACTCTCTCTGTAAGGTTGGCCACCCTACCTATAGTCATGGTTCTGTCGGCCCAGTTTTTTTGTATTTGTGCCTTTACGTGTTTCTCAACACAGTTCATTTCCATGGGTTTGATGAATTTACCATCGGGTAAATGAGGGATACCCTCTGCCTGACCAGAAATTCCGACAAATTGCTCTACATAGTCATACCAAGGTTCAATGTCTTTATAGCGAATTGGCCAATCAATTCCGTGACCATCTTTGGCATTTGCTTCAAAATCCAAATCGCTCCATCGATAGCATTGCCTTCCCCACATGATAGACCTGCCTCCCACATGATATCCCCTTATCCATGAATAGGGTTTGTCTTCAGGGGTAATATATTCGTGTTCTTTATCATTAACAAAGAAGTGTTTTGTGGATTCATTATAAGCATAAACAGGGGCTTGAATTGGGCAGTTTTCCCAATCTTCATTGGTTCGCATACCATGATGTTTAAATTCCCACGGGTTCATATTGGTGGTGGGGTATCCTTCCGGGTGGGGGATATCCCTACCTCTTTCCAGAACCAGGGTTTTAAGGCCTGCTTCACACAATTCTTTGGCAGCCCAACCACCAGAAATTCCGGAGCCAACTACGATGGCATCGTATGTATTATCTTTATTCATAATTTTTATTTTAAACCAATGAGCTTAACCAAACTTTATCACCTTCCTTGTAGGGATCACATCCGGAATATTTTCCGGGAACCGGCTTGTAATCAAAATGAGCATTGATTCCTTTTTCGCTGGTAAAGTAAATCTTTAGGGATAAGTCTTTTATTGTGTGATAAGCCTTGTTGACGTCTTCATCATTTGAGGTTTGTCCGTCTAAATCAGAAATTACTTGTATTTGTTTTTCCCGATCTAAATCTTTAAATTCTTCACCCGAAGCATTGGAAATATTACTCAAACCAGACCGGAATATTTTTTTATCTTCTTCAGAAACACAATCGGTAATGATCAGATCAAAAATATCCATTACGCCACATTCCAACCCGCCAGGAGTTGATGTAGCGGGGAGAATGATATCTACAATTGATGAAATGGATTGATATTCATCTTGTGTGAGGAATTTTAATTCCGGGAACGAGACTTGCTCTTTACTTTTGCAGGAAGAAAGGAGAGATGAAATCAACCCTGGAGTAAAGGCAGCTGATAAAGCCAAAGAGGATCTTTTAATAACTGTTCTTCTATTCATAGGTGGAATATAAAGAATAATTACTTTCGTCCGAAGAGATATTTACTATAGGGGGCTTTTTTATTTTAAATTCAGAAGATTGTCAGTTCCAATCCACCGTTGGGTGATAAAACCTTCTCCATACTGAGCTCCAATTGCCTGGCCAAGCTCTGCTGCTCTACCCTTTATTAGTTCCATGAATTTGGGAGAGGAAAGCCAGGTGTCAGGTTCGCTGCTATTCGGATCAAAAAACTGTGATTTGTAGGCAAAAATAGATTCCATTTTTTGTTCCCAGACATCACTTACATCCATTACAAGATCTGGCGAGATAAACCAACCTTGAATATAAGAATAAACAGTTTTTGGGCGCCAGGCTTTTTGAGGTATTCCGTCAATTGAAGTTTCTATTTTTTGCAGGCCACTTAAAAAAGCAGCTTCTTTTGAAATGAGGTGGGCACGGCCATGATCAGGGTGCCTGTCATTAGGAGCATTGATTAAAAGTATTTCAGGCTGGTATTTACGAATTACTTCGATGATTTTTATTTTGTGATCATCATCGTTGGTGAAGTATGTATCCTTGAATCCAAGGTTTTCCCTTGCGGAGAGCCCCATTATTTTGCCTGCATTATCAGCTTCTTGTAGCCGAAGTTCAGGAGTTCCTCGTGTGCCCATTTCACCTTTTGTAAAGTCGACTATTCCTGCTTTGTAGCCATTATTAATATGTTTAATTAGGGTGCCAGAGCAGCACAACTCCACATCGTCGGGGTGTGCTGCCAGGGCTAAGATATCAAGTTTATTCAAAATATATTTGTTTTGGAAATATTACATTTTATGCAATATGAAGATAATTAATAATTATTTGGATTAATTATTCGATTTAAGCTGTCATTTCTATTTCTTTTGCGGCTAAAAACTTTTCAGCATCCAATGCGCCCATGCATCCTGTGCCCGCTGCTGTGATAGCTTGTCTGTATATTTTATCAGAGACATCACCTACTGCAAAAACGCCTTCTATATTGGTTTTAGAGGTTCCTGGTATATTTTTAATATAACCGGATTCATCCATATCCAAATATTCTTTAAAAATAGAAGTATTGGGTTTATGGCCAATAGCCACAAAGAAACCTTTAACAGGTAATTCTCTTTTTTCTTTTGTGATTTTATTAATTACACGGATACCTTCAACATTTTCATTCCCAAAAATTTCCTCAGTTTGGGTATTCCAAAGTATCTCGATGTTTTTATGTTTAAGAACACGTTGTTGCATGATTTTGGAGGCTCTTAATTCATCTCTTCTAACAATTAGATAAACTTTTGGGCACAAGTTAGCAAGATAAGTTGCTTCCTCTGCGGCGCTATCACCCCCACCCACAACGGCCACTTCCATGTTTTTGTAGAAATATCCATCACATACG
>JAOUKG010000567.1 GCA_029882725.1 Cyclobacteriaceae bacterium | reverse complement strand
TACCCTCCGGGGAATGCTCCCGCACTAATCAGTACCTGCAAAAAATGATGGTTTCTTTCGAATCTATAAAACATATTTATCAGTACAGGACTCCCAGAACATTACGAGCCTTCAGTTCTCTTTTTATAAAAATAATGCCTATTATTTATGGTCCTTATTTTGCCTATAAAGCCGAAGAAATGTCTTGGGGGTTGGAATTTGTGATTCCGGTATTACTTACCATGATTTTGGTGAGTTTGGAAAACATCCAGGGGCATCTTGAAAATCCTTTTGATCAGGTAGGAGAGGATGATATCAGTATTAACGTAGAGAAATTCATCGAACGATTGGAGCATAAATCAATAGATTCGGAGTAAATACACTATCAGATTGTCAGGTTTAATTACCTAATTCAGTGCTCAATTGAATCCCTATTTCGTACTGTTTAGATATTTTACAACCAACCACGGTTTATCAACCTTTTTTTGAGGTTGAAGAGGAGTGTGTGATGATCAGCAAAGAATAATTAAAGCAGACAGTGGAAAGTCATTCAATGACCCTGGAAGGGTCAAATGTTTTTAGTGTCAACATGAAGAAAATACCCCCACCCTGTTCGGGTACGAACCCATGGGTTCGTACCCGAACAGGGTGGGGGAGGCGTCGATGTAATTTGCTATAAATATTTAACCCTTCCAGGGTTGTCATGAATGGTGATTTGTGAGAATCTAGGCATCTGACTCTTCCAGAATCGATATAGAATTCCAGACACCCTAATTTCGAGGTACGATCCCTTCTCCCTCACGGTGACAAACTGCCTCCACTACCTCACCCGTCATAATTTTTTATTGTATTTATTTTTAGGTGTAAAAAATTATGCCTGCCCTCTCCTACAAAATCTAAGTTCTTATTCTTAATCGTAATCTCCATCTAGATTTTCAGGAGAGGGCTTCCTGCCATTGAAATTCGATTTGTGGGTTGGCAAATTTATGTTTTCCTTTTCGATTTTATTTGTTTATTCTTTTTGGTAAATAAAAACAGGGAGGAGCCTGCACGCCGATAATTGGTAGCAGAATTTGTTGATTGGTTTTTTCTATTTCGACTGTTTTTTTTCCTTTATTCTCGAAGAAATCAGCTACAAAGTGAACATCTTTCCAGTCAAGATGCCTGAAGCTCGATAGTCACCCCTTCTCTATTGTGAGGAACGAGCATTGTATTTATCTTTTATAAAATTAACAAATAATATATCTGTTATAAAATCAATTTTGTCTTTCCTGTAATCCTCTATCACCACTCCAATAATATTCAATTCATATTTGAAAATAATCATTCGGTATTACCTTTTGATATGAGGTTTTAACTAAAATGTGACCCTACCAATAATTCGAAATGGAAACTTTCTCAAGATCATCCAAACTTGCCAACGAACCCTTTCGTATATTCATACCTAATCATTTAGGTTTGAAAAGATTCGCAAGGATTTGGGGAAACTTGTCTGCATAAAAGAAAAAATCGGCCAAATATTTAAAATTTGGCCGATTTTAAAAAGATTAGGTGGAGCCGGAGAGATTCGAACTCTCGTCCAGAGAAGGAAGTAGATCGTATTTTCTACATGCTTATTTTGTGATTGGTTGTCGGAATGTACCTGGCCACAAACAGCCCAGTATATTCGTAGTTGCATTTGAGTCTTATGTAAACATCACAACCCTGTTTACACCAGTTTTGCTCGTCTACACCGCAAACCTGTTTGTGCAAAACAAACAAACAGTGCGATGATGGCCGGGTCCCGGCCTTGCCGTGGATCCCTATGCTAACTTAACGTTAAGTTAAATTAAGCCGCCATAGCGTAAGAATGTTCTTCGCCAGTTGTGTTTTGGAGCTATCTATCAAGGCTCTCACCCCATGAGCCTGCATGCTAATACGCCACCGCTCATCCTGTCAATACCGGTCGGCCCCATATGTCAAAGTTCTCGTCAATGTTCGTGTCATTGATCTCGCTCTTTTAAAATTTAAAGAGTCACAAAGCTAACGAAAATAAATGAGCAAAAGTTTCACATTCAGAAATTATGAATGCTTTTGGATACAATATTAAATGAATTCGGATCAAATTGAAGATGATAAGTAGTTCCCGAGTGGTTGCTCTCTACCCATAGGTTGCATTTGTCATTTTCAATAATTTTTTTAACAATTAAATAACCAATACTTTTATCCGGAGCAGTCTTCTTAAATGGATATTGAATAATTTCTTCGCATGAGGTTGCCTTTGTACGAAGTTGCCTCCTGTTTGCATTGCTTTTTAAAGTCAATACAGGTGTATTTTCTTTAATATAATATCTAACTTCTAATGAACCATTTTTTATTCGATGATATCGTATCGCTTCTTTCAATAGATGGAACAAAACCAATCTAAGTTGAGGTTCATGCAAATATACAAGCGGTAAATCGGGTTGAACGGATATGCGTACAATTTCAGTAGTTGATAATTGATTTACTATTCCGGTAAACAGTTCATTTAAATTTATCCACCTTTTTTCTTCTTTGGAATCAATGGTTTTTGAAAAATAAGATAAACTTTCAACAATATCATTCATGTACTTTGCACGCTTTCTTATTTCTTTGAACTGCCAATTTAATTCTAATGGAATTTTTTCAATAAAATCATTCAACATCAACTCCGATAGTGTGTTTATAGATTTAATAGGTGTCTCCATATCTTGTGAAAGGATACTGGCAAACTGATTCAGATCTTCATTCCTTCTTTTTAAATAAGTAATATCCGTAGCAATACAAAGTATTCGGTGGGAACTCAACCTCGATATTTCAATAGAATAATGGGTTTCCTCCATCTGCTTGTTCATAAATAAGACTTCCATCGGACTTGTGAAGTGATATTGATGTTTTAAGAATTCATTTAAATTCTTTTTATTCAATACAGTGTCTTTATTGAAATTATAAAAAATCTCCCAGAATTGGTCATCTTGTATTTCATAGAGTTGATACCCCAGAATTCGGGTAACCGAGTCACTGATTCTTATTAATTTACCT
>JAOUKG010000566.1 GCA_029882725.1 Cyclobacteriaceae bacterium | reverse complement strand
TACAAACTTTCTCATTATTTCTTGTGTAACATCAGTATCTACAAGTATATTTTTATCTGCATCCCAACCCATTACATTTATATAAACGAATTCAGCCAAGTCGAAATAATAGAGATTATCAGACCTGTACACTTCTCTTAAAATTTGTTGATTATTTTCGAGTACAATTTTTTTAATCAGATAGTAATAGGCATCTATTTCAGACGTAAGTCTTAAAAGCCCATCACTTTGAAGAGTGGTTTCCAGTACATTTCTATCTACCATAAAAACCGCTTTTTTTACTTCTAACAGGCTTAATGTTAACCCAAAAAAACCAGACTCATCAGGATAAGATAAATTGGCTAAAATTTCGGGATTCATCTCTTTTCTTTTAACCAGGGTTTCTATAAAAAACTGAATAGATCCCAATCTTCTCCATGAATACTCACCAGATTTTAAGCAATCCATCCTGGAAAGAGGACTTGTATGATATAGATCATAATTCAAAACATGCAATTCAAATGCTTTATTTATAATTTCTTCCAATGGAAAAACAATTGATTTTTCTTGAAATAAATTGTAATCGGAATATGCTTTTAAAAACAATATATCCAGTTCTCTTTCGGAGCTTCCATAAGCTTCTCTAAGTCTTTTTGCTGATATTTTTTTATTGCCTACCTGATCCTCCAGATAATGGAGTATTCCCATCAATCGTTCTTCAAGGTTGACATCTTTCAGCTTAATATCTTTTCTACATAAATAAACCGATGACATTTCCAAATCACTAAAAGCCATCTCCAGCTTTTCATTTTCGGCAAGCTTTTGTCCTACAACCAATTTAAGAACCGCTTTTCTTTGAGTAGATAGCAGAGGTTCCAGTTGGTAAGCTAAATTTTCATTTAACAGTGTGTCTTTTATTTGGTCTCTTGAAAGATTTCTTAAAAATTTCCATTTGGTGCCTTTTATCTGATTAAAAAACAAAGCCCAGTTTTCTGTTGTTATCACTGTATCAAGCTCAATTCTCTCATCATTGTATTTTTCAAGGACATCAATCAACACTTTTGCACGTTTTTCCTGTAAACTTTGATTGATTTGCATGGTACCTTCCACCGAAGCAAATCCTTCTACCTTGGCTGAAATAATAGAATAACTACTATCGGTCATCAATTTTATAATTGGTTTCAAAACCGAAGGAGCGTATGTAGTTTGATTTTTTTCAAAAGTAATTTCAAATTCCTTCCTAATTAACTTTTCCGATCGTGGGCGATAGTTACGGGGGTAGTTAACCGGCCTCTCTGCATAAATTCGCTTAAACTCTGTATTCCTGTTAAAAGGGGCACACTCATCATCCTTGACAGCGAAAAAACGATCGGCAAATTCTCCATAAAGGGTATCAAACCTCAAAGTAGACATTTCCTTATTCTTTTTTATGAAGCGGAAAGTAATTTCATCGTTTCCCGCTACCGGGGAGCCAAGCATGATCCAGGATATTTCACCCAAATGTTTAACATTTGATTTTTGCTTAAGAAATTGATTGAATTTTTTTGATTCCGTAGAAATGTAGCTGGAAATCCGACTGTCGGATTCCTGTATTTTTTCTGGAATTACATAAGGTAGTTGTGTATTGTATTGTTGAATAAAGTTATTTCTGATGAATTTATAGCGAATCAAACTATCAGTCGAAACCTTCTCCTCATTTCCTTCACAATTTTGGTTTTGGACATAAACCACTTTTACCCCATCACTTCTTTTTTTTCGAAAAGTCTTCACTAAAGGTTCAATATCTCCCGGCACTAACACATACATTACTTTTCCGTCAGACAGGGTATCTGTATGAAGGGCATATCCTACATCTGCCAAATTATTTGTCAGGCGACGGGCCTCCACATCATATAGATCGAGGTAAATTCCCCAAACTGGAGTAGGGATTTCTTGAGAAAAGAGTGAATTACAAAATAAAAAACCAAGTAAAATTACAGTAAACAGACGTTTCATATTTCGAATAATGTACACATCTCAAAAAGTAACAATTTTTTTTCAATAATGTTATTGGAATAGGTTGAAATATAAAATAAACGCGATAACCGTCTGCACTGACCTTGCATCTGCCATGGTCCCGTTTGTACTCGCATCTGCCCATCGTGCACAGCACCAATTAACACATTAAAAGGAAATTCAGGCAGGCACAAATCCTTTCCTGAAATCCTGCACAGATTGGTAATACAATTATATAACAAATCTGTGCAGGGTTAATTTTAACGGGCAACCGGGACGGGGTTATAGGGCAACCGGGACGGGGTTATAGGGCAACCGCAAGGGTTGCCCCTACTAATTACCGTTAAAAAAAATCATTATGCCGGCAACGACGGCTACAATTACAACAGATATGGCAATATCGACCCATCCGTAACTGGTTTTGTTTTTGGCTTTTTCTTCATCAGTAATGGTGCCGTAAGTTAGGTTTACAGTTTTTTCCAATGAAGGTGGTTTGGTCATAAGACTTACACTTATTAATAATAGAATACTGAAAAGGAAAAACCATGCTCCAAAGGTAAGGTAGTTCATGTCTCCTAGATAAAACAGAATACCCTCGGGATTTAGTGAGTCTTTAACGAGCTCCAGTATTATTCTAAAGGCTCCAATAATAAATCCAACGATTAAAGTGGTGAGTGCCCCTGCAGAGTTAATCCTTTTGTGGAAAATTCCTAAAAGGAAAACAGCCGTAATAGGAGGAGCAATATAGGATTGTATTTTTTGCAAATATTCATACAATACACCAGAAATATTTGCCATAATGGGAATCCAAACTATGCCAATGATTACAATAATTACTGTAGTAAACTGACCAATTCTAACCAATTTCTTTTGGGGTGTATTAGGTCTTAGTTTTTGGTAAATATCTACCGTAAATAAGGTAGAACTAGAATTAAACACAGAGGCCAGGGAGCTCATCAGAGCAGCTAATAAACCCGCAGCAACGAGTCCGCGTAACCCTGAAGGCAACAAATTACTCATTAAGACAGGGAATGCTTCATCCGGGGTTTCCC
>JAOUKG010000565.1 GCA_029882725.1 Cyclobacteriaceae bacterium | reverse complement strand
CATGCTGAATCTTGGGGGTGCAACTGAAATAAATGAAACCCACGTGGAAAAGTATGTTGGGGTAAATAAAGACTATAATTTTTTTGAGTTGCAAAAGGCATTACTATTCAGAAATAATGAAAAGGTCTTCAAGATATTGAATTATTTCGAGGCCAATGAGAAAAGTAACCCGCCAATTTTTCTGATTGCAATGTTTTACAGCTTGTTTTCAAAAATGTTTTTATTGTATTCAATAAACAATGTAAATGAAAAATCTATTGGAGAGGCATTGGGGGGCGGTAATTATTTTCAAATAAAAGAATTGCTACAGGGAAGACAAAAATACTCTTTTTCGCAAGTTTGTAGAGGAATTGAGCTACTGGCACAAGCCGATACCAGATTAAAAGGGGTAGAAAGCGGAAGTATGAGTCACTCACAGATAATTAGGGAATTTGTGGTATGCTTTTTACAATAGAACTTTAAAATATTTCGTTTAACAGGTAATAGAACAAATCGTCTGATTTTTATTATTTTTGGTTTCAGTTTGGCCTGATTTTGGTATATTATTTAAATACAATTTGCGGAATAAAAAAATATAAAGTGCGTATTAACCTCAAACAACCTGTTAGAATATATTTGAAGGCATTACCCATACTTTTCCTTTTTTTGATAGGAATTTTTTGTGATTCCTATGCACAAAAAAATGGAGATATAAATTCTGAAAGTCTTTATTATCAAGGGGTGAAACTCATGGATAGTAAAAATATAGGGAGTGCCCGTGAAGCCTTTGAAGACTACCTGGACTCCTCACCACAAGGATTTTACATTGCCGAAGCTTCTTACTACAGGGCCTATTGCGCCTTGATATTATATCATAAAGATGGGGAAAAACTTATTGAAGATTTTGTAAAAAAATACCCGGTTCACCCAAAAACAAGTACAGCCTATTATGAACTGGGAAAAGTGTTTTATAAAAGCAGGAATTCTCCAAAAACAATAGACTATCTCTTGAAAGCTGATCTTTCAAAATTATCCTCCTCCCAAAGAGAAGAGGCTGTATTTATGTTAGGCTATTCAAATTTTAATCTAAGAAGATTTAGTGGGGCTTTGCCCTATTTCAATCAACTTAAGTCCGGGTCTGAAATTTATTCGGGGCCCTCAAGTTATTATGCCGGTTATATTGAATATGAAAGTGGTAAGTTTGAGGATGCTGTGAACGATTTTTCAAGAGCCGAAAAGACAAATAGTTATGCAACAGAGGTTCCTTACATGAAAACAGCATCTTTGTTTAAATTGGGAAGATATGATGATTTGTTGTCATATACTAGTAAACTTTTTGAATCAGGTAAAAAGTACTCAAATGAACAGCAGATCTATCTTTTTACTGCTGAATCCTACTTTTTAGCTGAAAAGTATAGTGAAGCTGAAAAGTTTTATTCTGAATTTTCTGATTTAAATAGAGGAAAAATTGATCCCGATGTACAATATAGAATTGCCTATAGTCAATATGCACTTTCAAAATACGATGAGGCCTTGGATAATTTCAAAATTGTTGCGTCAGGTAATGATGAAGTTGCTATGTACTCTTCCTATTATTTAGGTATATTATATTATAAGAATGGAAATTCAAGATATGCTCTCACAGCTTTTGACAAGGTAAGAAGTAATAAGTTTAGTAAAGAATTGCAATTGGAAGGTGAGTACCAGTATGGTAAACTTTGCTTTGATATTGGTGATGATTCAAAGGCAATATCCTCTATGGAGTATTTTGTTAAAACCTATCCCGATTCAAAATATTCACAGGAGTTAAGTGAGCTTCTTTCAGAGGCCTATTTGTCTACCAATGATTACGAAAAGGCCATAAAGCAAATTGAACTACAAAAAAACAAGAGTCAGAAACTACTTGCGGCTTATCAGAAAGCCAATTATTTGGCTGGTACTGTTTATTTTAATAAAGGCGATTACCGAAGGGCTGTAGATCTTTTTGAAAAATCCCTTGAAAACCCAATAAGTCAAGATATTGTAGTTAACTCATTGTATTGGAGTGCTGAAGCCTATTCTGTTGGAAAGAGATATGTTGATGCCCAAACCCGGTACCTTCGTATTATTAATAACTATTCCCATTTAAAAAATCCATATATAGAACAAGCGCGATATGGTTTGGGGTATACTTATTATAATTCTTCCAATTATGAAAAAGCAAGAGAGCAGTTTAATTTATTTATAAATGCCAAACCAAAAGTTTCTTCGAAAATATTAAGTGATGCCTATGTGCGAATGGCCGATTGTTATTATGTGAAAAAAAACTATGAACCGGCAATTTCGGGATATCAAAATGCATTGAAAATCAATTCTTCTGATTCTGATTATATTTATTTACAGTTGGGTATGGTCAATGCACTTAAGGATAATACTCTGGCTGCATCTGGTTTCTTCGACAGGGTAATCAGTCATGGAACCTCATCACCTTATTTCGATGATGCTCTTTTTCAACGTGCACAGTTATCATTTAATAAAACTGAATATAAAGAGTCTATACAATTGTATACAAAGCTTATCAATAGCAAACCATCCAGCAAATATGTTCCCTATGCACTTGTTAGAAGAGCCTCTGCATTTTATAACCTTGGCCAAAAAAATCAAGCTATTGTCGACTATGAAAAGATTTTCAGCGATCACATAAGGCATGAAATAGCTAAAGATGCACTAATCCCAATTCAGGAATTACTCACGGATGTGGGAAGAAGCGATGATTATGATAAATATCTGGCAATGTATAAAGTGGCAAATCCCGATGAAAAAGGATTGGAGACTATCGAATTTGAAACTTCCAGAAATCAGTACTTCAATCAAAATTACGGGAAAGCCATCGGTGGACTTAAAATGTTTGTAGTTAATTATCCGGTAGATCCCAGAAAGGAAGAAGCAATTTATTATATAGGCGACAGCTACTTCCGATTAGCTAAATACGATAGTGCCGGAATTTGGTTGAAACAACTTAAAGCAGAGACTTCATTTTGGCAATATCCTAAGGTTATTGATCGTTTGGCT
>JAOUKG010000563.1 GCA_029882725.1 Cyclobacteriaceae bacterium | reverse complement strand
TTAAAATTGCTCCTCTAAGGCAATCAAGCACTGAAGCTGCTGTTTAACTAAGTAATTCGTAGAATATTATCCAATAAAAAAGGGATGCATTAATTAATGCATCCCTTTTTTATTGGATAATATTCCTACTATAAAGCTAGATGAATTGTTAAAAGTTTAACTTTATTTGATCAGTGTAAAATTTCATCCTGCTATGGCTATTATCCAGTAGCTCTATTTTTTCGATTCGATCGTACTTGTGATTATAAAACACCTCATAATATCTCCCATCGTATAAATATAAATTAATCTTGTATCGATAGTATCTTATACCTACAATAAAAGTTCCTGCTTCGTATAACCTAGTAATCTTATAATCCAGACTACTAAGACTAAAAACTCCCTTTTCCATATATCTAACTCCCTTTCACTAATTCATCATAAAAGAACACCCGTTTGATCTTAAAACTAAACCCAAATACCTCTATTGAGGTAACAATTGTTTAAATCCGAGTTTAATTAATACCAAAAACTGAGTTTAATTCTCTCCAATTTTTACCAATTTCCTCCAAAATTCGCAAAGCCTGATATACATTAGCAATCAAAATTCAACTACCCACCTCTATCTTAGAAAACTTCTCGTTCCTCCGAACATATAACTTACACTAATCTGTGCTCCAATGGCCAAATTGGCTCTCTTTTTATATAACTCTTGAATAGTAGACTGAGCAGAATTTTTTAATCCATCAATCAAATCGCCATTTCTCATATCAGTAAAACCGTAATCGGCTTTTACCAACATGGAAAGATAAATATCTTTAGTTAAATCAATATCAACCCCAAAACCTGTTACAATATGAATTTCTTGATTTCTAAAAGCATTAATTTGGTCAGATGCATTCTTCACCAATAAGTCTGATTGAAAGTCTTGAGGGATTGTGCCTGGTAATAAAAAAGAACCATCAGCATTTTGTACAGTCCCGACAGGCAATTCAGTATCACCCGCACCTAAACTCACAAGATCGGGTACTGCAAGATTTTGATTAGCAGCAGATTGGAATAATCTCAGAGTTTCTTGACCTTGCAAAAGATAGGACAATTGAGGGCCAACAAGAAAATGTGCCCTTGCCTTGTTATTATTATCGCTCATGAATTTAAATAGCACTGGAAAATGTAGGTATTGAAGATCAAACTTCAACTCCCCAATTTGTGTGTTGTTTAAGGTTTCATAAATATTATAAGCTTGTTCATAAAAGGTTAATATGGACTCAACCTGTAAACCAAAAGAGTTGTTAAAATCAACCCCAAAACTCATCCCGATTGGAGCATAATTCACACTCGTTACTTTTACGTATTGTGGGTTTGTATTTAACCCTTCATCTAAAATAAATGTTGCGTTTACTGTTGTTGAGGCGCCTACGTGTAACTTTGCCTGACTGTATGCCATACCAGAAGCTACCAATAGTACGGAAAATAGTATAACTGTTCTTTTCATATCTTATTTATAATTTATTATCAGGGATATATAATCATAAACTTACAACAGGTAACCAGTACTTACAATAACAAAAGCTATTAAAAATTACATCTGTAAATCAATTCTATTATCAGTAAATCGTATTTCTGGTAATTGTTTAAGAATCACATCTACCCACAGTTTGTATTGTTTATCCGAAGGGTGCAAATTGTCTTCAGCCACCAAATCAGGTTGTCTCAGACCTTTCCGTGAAATTTCGGTTATATCAACCCTTCTTATTCCCAATGCTTTACAAATGTTTTCATTCACAGCATTATAAGCATCTACTCCTTCTGAAATGATCTTCTTGCCCCCTCCAAATGGAGTAAAGGCATAATCCGGTATAGAAATAACTAAAATTTTATTTTTATCTCCTCCCACAAATTGAAGAGCCTTTTTCATAATTCCGGGAAAGGAAATCTTATAATCACTTACCGGGAAACCACGAAATTGATCATTTACTCCAATCAATATTGTGACTAAATCATAACTCTTTAAGAGATCCTTTCTTTTTGAAATGCCAGCCTCCAATTCTGAAACTGTCCAGCCTGTTTTTGCAATAAGATGATGTACGGAAGTGGTTATACCCTTCAATTTCAGACCATCGATCAATTGCTCCGGAAATCTTTCCATTTCAGGAACAGATTCTCCTACAGTATAACTGTCGCCCAAAGCAAGATATGTTATATTTGTTTTTGGCATAAATGGAGTTTAAATTTTCACTAGATGTAAGGCTTTTAATTCGAAATATCCTTTTCCTCTTACCTCTAATTTAAAATTAAATTCTCCTTTTGGTATATCTATTTCCCCTATTTTTTTACTTATCCAAATATATTCATAAACCTCTCCCCTTACTACCCTATCCGGGCTCTCCAATTTTTCTTTCCCAATCTTTGTTTTTAGAGATTCCTTTCCCTTCAAGATTTCGTCGACATAATACTCAAATTCAACACCCTCCGGGCCTATCGAATCCAAAGAATATTCCAGATGCAACTCATATCTATTGCCTTTGACCTCTTTTATTCCCCAGGTCCAATTGCTACTGTCGTTATGGACCAACCAATCATTCGCCCAACCAAATCCCCCATAAAAATGAGAACCTTCTGTCTCTTTTATATCAGTAGCTGGTAATTCTACCTTGCCAATACCTGCATGACCCGTTTGAATTGGGATATATTCATCAAATGTTTTAGTGTTTTCAATAAACCATTTCTGGTAAGCTTTTACGAGGGAATCCTGCAAAACTTTTTGCGTAATGGGATTTTTTTGAAAGGGATCTTCCAACAAATTGTACAATAAAGTGTCGGAAGGCAATAGGGTCAATAAATACTTATCTGTTCTTAAAGCTCCCGGTATTGTATCTAGTTTTCGTCTTACCTGATGTGTAAAAAACATCCTGTCGGGTAGTTTTTTGCCAGTTAAAGCATCGGATATATTTCTGCCATGCAAATTAAGATTATCAGGAATTTTAATTGCAGTCAATTTTGCAAGTGTGGGAAATAGGTCGATGTGAGCTGCAGCTTCATCAGTGACCATCGG
>JAOUKG010000564.1 GCA_029882725.1 Cyclobacteriaceae bacterium | reverse complement strand
AAACTCCAAATTGTTTTTCCATAGAGACATGTCGTTTTCCAAATGTTGGATGTTTCTCCTTATCTCTTGCTCTTTACGGGCTAATCTGTTTTCACTTCCGGGTGCAGATTTAAGACGATCTATTTCCTCACGAATTAACAGTGTCTCTTTTTCTTCCTCAGTAATGCCTTCTATTTGATTAATGAAATTTTCAACTGCAGAATCAAATCTTTTTTTGATTTTCCTTATGGCTCTTTTTGGAACAAACCCAATTTTGAAAAACTCTTTTTGCAATTCACGCAAAGTTTCATGATCTGCATCATCACTACCCGCAAGATCTTCTATACTCTTGCATATATCCTCTTTTATTTCGAGGTTTTTTTCATATTCTTTTTCAGAATCAGCCTGTTGACTCCTTTTTCGGTCAAAGAAATAGTCACAGGCAGCTTTAAAAGTTTTGTATATTTTTTCCCTTTGCTTTTCGGGTACGGGACCTGTTTCTTTCCATTGTTTTTGAAGTTCTTTGATTTGATTAGCTGTTCCTTCAAAGTCTTCGCTGTCCTTGATCTCGTCAACCTTTTTTATAAGGTCCTCTTTAAGTTTTAGATTTCCTTCGCGTTGGCTATCTAATTTTTTAAAGAATTGATTTTTATTGCTGAAAAAGGTTTTAAAGGATCCCCAAAACGCTTTGTTTACTTCTTTTGCTTTGTTTCGTGGTAGTCCACCAATTTTATCCCACTCTTTTTGTAATTCCAATATTTCTGTGGTTTTACTATTCCATTCTTTGATTCTATCAGAATCAAAGGAAACGAAAGTTTTGGCTTGCTCACTTAAAACAGCTTTCTGTTCGAAGTTTACTTCCAGATTCTTTTTTAGTTCTTCTACAAAAACCTTTCTTCTTTGATATATAGTATCTGAGGCTCCTTTGAAACGATTCCAGATTGTTTCCTGTTCCTCCTGAGGAACAGGGCCCAGATGCTTGAATTCATTATGTAACTCATTTAGTTCGGTAATCGCATCTTTCAGGTTTTCAATACCAATAAGTTTTTCTGCTTTTTCACAGAGCTCCAACTTTAAATCCAGGTTTTTCTTTCTGTCAAGTTCTTTTAATTCAAAATAAATAGACCTGTTGTCATAAAACCTGTCAATTAAGGCATGGTAATTAGCCCAAAGAGTTTTAGCGTTATTTGATGGAATGGAACCAATTGCTTTCCATTCATCTTGTATTTCTTTAAATTGATTAAAACTTATATTAGTCTCTTCTGAGTCTACGAAATGTCTTAATTTTTCAAGTACTTCTTCTTTTCTTTTTAAGTTTGATTCTCTTTCTCGCTCTTTTTCTTTCAGAAATTTCACTTTTCTGTCGTGAATCAACTGGAAGTTTGCTTCAAACCTATCGTCTAATTCATCATTTCTGTATTCAAAACCATCAGCTTCTCCACCATCACCAATAAATTTTTTCAGAGCGTCTTCCTTTTCTTTATTATGAATCTCCTCAAAAAATGGCAATAATTGTTGTGACTTTTTATCCGCTTTTAATACGTCGTCTTCATGAGCCAGCGTTTTTATTTCATCAACTAATTCTTTTTTACTAAAATGGCTATAATCGGGTTCTTCATGTTCGGTATCTTCATGGTCACTGCCTTCATGGTCACTACTTTCATGGTCTTTGTTACCTGAATCCTTGGTTTTCTGATCAGTTATTTCAGCAGGTTTTTCCACCTCATTAGTAACCTCAGTAACTTCATTTTGTTTCTCAGTGACAGCAGGCGTATCTGCCATAACAGGTTCATTTTTATTTTCTACAGCAGCAGCTTCTTGAACCTGAGGCTCATCACTGACGTCAGTAAGAGGTTCGCTGTTTACTGATGTAGGGTCTATTAATTCCTCTACCTGATCATTTCTTTTTACTTCGTTCTCTTCCATTTTAGTTTCAGGGTTTTGTTCTTCAGTATTCTGACTTGTGTCGGAATCTGTACCGGAATCCTTTTTTCCGGACAAGTTACTATTATCTATTTTTGTCATTGCACTTAATTAAACAATAAAGTTACAAAATTCTTTGCAATCAATTCAGGCTAGGATCAACAGGATAATTGGAATATACAGAAAACCTTCCTCCGAGCGATTTTAGGGCTATTTTCCAGAGGTCTTCTGTGCTTGTATGAAAAATTAAAACAGGATCTACTTTATCTGCTACAATCCATGAGCCTGAGTTAATTTCTTCTTCCAATTGATTTTCACCCCATCCGGAGTATCCTAGAAAATATTTATAATCATTCTCTTTATATAACCCCACCTGCATCAACTCTTTTATTTCATCAAACTCACCACCCCAATAAATACCATTTCCTGTTTTCTTTGCTCCTGTTACAGATTCATTTTTATGTAAAAAATGAAAAGTGTTTTGTTGCACTGGTCCTCCCAAATGCAATGGAATATTTGCTATAGGGAGGTCATCCAGGATGTCGTCCATTTTTATTTCTATAGGTTTGTTTAGTACGAAACCAAATGAACCTTCCTCATTGTGTTCACATAGCAGTATAATCGACCTTTCGAAATTTGGGTCGGCTAAAAAGGGTTCTGCAATTAAAATTTTCCCTTTTCCTGGTGTTGTCTTGTTATCGTAATTAAAGAAATCCAATATTCATTGTTTATTTATTAATGAAGGGCGGCTTTTATAGGCATTGCCTTTATTATTTCACCCTCCATTTCATTTAATACCTCTAATCTATCATAAACTGTTTTTTCATCAAAATAATTAAGAGCCATTCCTACAAAAATATGCCCGTGTTTGGCTTCCGATGCCCAGAGATTATGGTAAAACTTTTTTAACTCAGGGTCTTCCATATTTTCATAGACAAGCCTAAACCGTTCTGCTCCCCTGCATTCAATGATGGATGCCAGTAATAACCTGTCCAAAAACCTTTCAATTCTTCCAGATCGGCATTTGTCAATAAGTTGTTTTACATAAAGATCCTGAGTCATTTCGGCCGGGAGTTGAACTCCTCTTTTTTCCATTATCTGATACACTTGTTGAAAATGTTCAAGTTCTTCA
>JAOUKG010000561.1 GCA_029882725.1 Cyclobacteriaceae bacterium | reverse complement strand
AGGGGAGCTTTATATGCCTTACCCTCTTGTGAATTTATATGTTGATAATGGTGATATCCGAAACAATTTCAATTTGTTGGGTACAGCAAAAATATCCATACCAAAGATAGAAGGGTTGAGTTTTAGAATTGATGCATCCAATGATTACTCAAACAGTAATAACAATACATTTTATCCTGTTACCACTCCCGAAGGAGCAAGCTCAATAGGAAGAGCAGTAAAAGAACCTTCAGAGGTTCGGAATTTATTGTTAAATAATATTTTATCTTACATGAATAGTTTTGGGGATCACAGTATCAATGCAACTCTATTGTATTCAAGGGAAAAACGTTTCGGGCAAGGATCAACCCTTACTTCAACACAGTTTGATAATCCTATATTGGGATATAACAGTATGGAGTTGGGTACAATCCAAACAGTAAACTCCAGTGCATGGAGGGAAACAAGTTTGGCTCGTATGGCCAGGCTAAATTATACCTATAAAGACCGTTATTTAATTACAGGTACAGTGAGGCAGGATGGTTTTTCTGGTTTCGGAGCAGAGGCTAAAAAGGCAACATTCCCTTCCGTTTCTACAGGTTGGATATTATCGGAAGAAGATTTTTTTACGCTTGACAATATCTATTTAAAGATGCGTCTTTCTTATGGAAAAAATGGAAACCAGGGTATCGGGCGTTATTCCAGTTATTCAAGAATGGCAACAAATCCTTACGCCTACAATGGAGTTACCAGCATTGGTGTATATCCTAATAGTCTTGGAAATTCAAGTCTAAGTTGGGAGTCAACCAATTCACTAAACTTTGGAATTGATTATGGCTTTTTGAGTGACAGAATTACAGGTTCTTTGGAAATATACAAGGCCAATACTACCGATGTTCTTGTAGAAAGGACTATACCTATATCTACAGGTTTTAGAAGCGTTTGGACCAACTTGGGAGGTATAGAAAACAAAGGAATTGAGCTTAGTGTAAAAACAGTAAACATGCAGAGCAGTGATTTCAGATGGACCTCCAATTTTAATTTTTCATTGAATCGCGATAAAATCGTGAAATTGTATGGTGGTGGAGAAAATGAAGACATAGGAAACTCCTGGTTTGTTGGCGAATCAATAAGTGCAATATACGATTACGAAATGACTGGTGGTGTATGGACCGAAGATGAATTGTTCAGCGATCAGATTTTAAATAATTGGTATCCGGGTCAATTCAAATATAATGACCTTAATAATGATGGCGTAATTGAACCTACTAATGACCGTAAAGTAATTGGGTATAGAAACCCTGCTTATAGATTCAGTATAAACAACGTAGTTACTTATAAAAATTTCAGCTTGTTTTTCTTCATCAACTCTGCTCAGGGAGGAAAGAAATACTTCAAGTCTGATAATTCTTCTGTAGTGAACGTGGACTGGAATGCAGATACATTTTACAGAATAAATGCTTCTGCCGTAAGACCTTACTGGACACCTGAAAATGGGGTAACCAATGCAACAGGGGCTTATAATACTCCAATAACTCATGGTGGCATTTATCAAAGCCGAAGTTTTGTTCGTTTGCAAGACATATCACTTTCGTATCAGTTGAATAAGAACTCATTGGAGTTCCTGAAACTTCAAAGTGCAAAAATATATGTAGCCAGCAAGAACCCTTACACTTTCACTAAATGGTCTGGTTGGGATCCAGAATGGAATACATTACAAGATAATCAAGGCGCAGCTATGAATAACCCTGTAATGAGAAATATTACTTTCGGAGTTAATCTTACCCTTTAATAGTTTAAAAATTATAAATAGAAAACACATGAACATGCATATAAATAAAAACAGTAGGTGGTTGAAGTTATTTCTTCTGATACCTTTTTTTGTTGTTTTTTCCTGTAATGACGATAAGTTCCTTGAAGAGGTGCCACTTGATTTCCTTGCACCAGAAAATGCTTATAATACAATTCCAGGTATACAACAGGGAATTGCAGGCTTACACTATACCGTACGATTAGGGTGGTATGCCGATGCAAGCAACCATCAGGATGGCTTTGCTATTATGCTGGGAAGTTTAGGTACAGACGTGGCATTCCATGGAGAAAATCCCGGGGGTAACAGAAAACTTGTAAACTACTTAGCTGAAATGACCTCTCAAAACCCACAATTCACCATGATGTGGGACGATAGTTACGTTTTGATTTCCAGAGCCAACAATTTAATTTATGGAATAGAAAATTCAGATGATGCTATCTGGACTGCAAGCCCTCAAAAGAAAAATGAATATTTAGCGGAGGCCAAGTTTTTCCGGGCCTGGGCTTATTACTTTTTAACTTCTCTTTGGGGCGATGTTCCCTTAGTAATGGAAAGAGTAACCACAGCGAAAGTTGATTTTATCAGAAATACAATTGATGAAATTTACCTGGCAATGGAACAGGATCTTATGTTTGCGACTGCTAATTTACCACTTCCAGACAATATGGAAAATGCCGGAAGGATTAACCAAAAAGCAGCATGGCATTTACTCTCCCAGTATTATTTAAGCTGGAAACAATATCAAAAAGCTGTTGATGCTGCCTCTAAAGTGATAGATGGTTATGGTTCCGCCTTAATGACAAACCGTTTTGGTTCAACCAAAGACGTTTTTGGTACCGGTGATGTGTTTTTGGATTTACATGCTTTTGGCAATCAAAACGGTCTTGAGAATACCGAGTCTATTTGGGTTATCCAAAACTCACCTTTAGTAACCGGAGGTTATAACTTTCCCGGAGAAAGAGGATGGGGACCTGCCTATTTCAGGATGGGAAATACTCCCGATGGAGTAAAAGCCTTTATTGGTGAATTGTATAATGGAAATTATACTGGTTATTTAGATGAATACGGCCGACCAGTTTCCTGGATCAGACCTACTGATTTTATGGCCTATTTTGCTTGGCAAAGCGACTGGGATAATGACATCAGAAATGCTCCTCATCAGGTAATACGAACTTTTTATTATCAAAATCCACAATCTGCCTTTGATGGACAAGCCATTGACTTTAGTTTATACCCTGAAGGT
>JAOUKG010000562.1 GCA_029882725.1 Cyclobacteriaceae bacterium | reverse complement strand
ATCTATAGCGGCAACTCTTCGGGATTGCGTGGAGTAGTTGTGAGGGTTCCGCAGGTGCGGAAAGCCTGGGTGCAATCCAGACGGACTAAGTGTTTAAGGGCGGTGTCGTAAGAATTTCGGGTCATGGCGCGAAGGTAGGGAGAGGAACCACTATTGTTATCGGGACGACGTGGATCCTGATAGGGGAGTAAGTTTTACACTTGTTTTGTGAGATGCTCGGCGTCCAATTCCCCTCCTTCGTAAGGAGGGGTGTCCGCAGGACGGGGTGGTTGGTTTACAACATGTCTTAATATATTGAACCATAGTCCAAAGCCAGAGACAACCCTTCAGCCTGCCGGCAGCTTCCCTTGTTAGGGAAGCAAGTCGCTCTTGGTGTTTTGCCTTACAGAGAGTAAATAATTCTGTCTTTCCTGTAATCACGTAAATCTTGTTCAGACAAAAAGGAGAGGCAACGCTCCTTCCTAAGTGGAGGCTATTAGTGGTTAGGCTTACCCCGCAGCCATCCGACCCCTCGGATAATACTCTGAAGGCCTTATCCATACGTCAATTTCAAAACCTACCCACCTCAAGCCCTTTCATCTCCAAAACAATCGCCGAATTCAGCATCAAAAGGCCTTTTTTAGAAGTGGAAAGGTTCGATATTTGCCCTGGCCTGGGTACAAAAGCCCCTTTAGGTGTGTTGCAAGCAACATACCTAAAGGGGTTTTTGATTCGCGACTTGCGATTTTTAAACTTGCGATTCGCGAATCTTCGAACTGGCCCTGCTACTCCCACAATAATTCTATAAAAAGCTGTCCCTAATAAGGGGCAATGGCCAATACGCTCTGTGTTGGCTACTTTTGTATAGGAAGTATAATTGATTCGCTGTTCATGTTAATTCAACGCCTTATACCAATAGAAAAATGCTGCTTTGTCTCTCGACTTTTTGAGCTTATTCAGGAAGTTCAGCTCTCCGGAAATTTCCAGTTTACTGATGTCCTGAACGTTAAATTTCTCTATGACTGAATGGTCTTTGGTCTTTAATTTTTTGACGAGGTAAGCTGCTTTACCTGCTGCAAGTATTGCATTCTCAATTTTGAAGTTTTCAGCGATCAAGAAGCCTCCAAACCTGCGTATTCCGGTGGTGAGTTCGGCAAATCTTGTTTTATCTGGCTCTTCAGTGTTTTTGGTTCGCTTGGCTATGAGTAAAGAAGTGGTGAAAATATCATCCAGTATATCCGTTAAACTAATTTTGAGTTCACGGTAGTTGATTTCCTTGCTTCCAATTTTATCAAAGCTCAACGCAATTTCTTCTACGTTTTCCACTTGATCAAACAAGCAACCAATATCAAAAAGCTGCTTGATGATTTCTTGCTCTTTGTCCTTTCCGTAAAGGATTCCAACGGTATTTGGAGCAAATGCAGTCAGTTTATCTCCTAAAATGGATTCTATGGAGGGAACAGCTACTTCCAATACTTCTTCGGATTCAATCCACTCCGATTGTATGGGAACCGATAATAATCTTGGGTAAACGGTTTGCTCAAATAGAATATCCAACAACAAAAAATGAGCACTTTGGTTGAGGCTAGATTCATAATCAAATTCGTAATGAGCTTTGGGGACACCTTCTTTGTAGCTTCTTCTGTCTTGCAAATCCCATTTATTGAAGTGTGAGTTAGCCACCACTTTGTCCAGGGTAGCTTCAACTTCTTCTCGGCTTTGGGTAGTAATGATATCAATATCTATTGAAAATCGTCTCGACTTGGCAAGCAATAAAACAAGGCTTGTGCCGCCTTTGAAGATAAAATCCAGACCATGAGCCTTAAGCTGCTGCAATAAAGAGAGAGCGTGTATCATTTTTTCCAGTATCGGAGGATTGATACGCTTTAAATGATTTTGCTGCTTAAAGCCGTTGATCCATTCTTTGGTAAAACAATGTGATTTTATCATTCTAAAATATCTTTTAATATATCCCCAAAATGCTCATTCATATAGGCCTTTAATTGAGATTCTTTTTTCCTTCTCCTTGCATAGTTCAGCATTCGGCTAAAATTGATATGATACCTTTTCAGGGCATTTTCAAACAGCGTTTCCTTTTCACTTCCTTGAACCGTGTAAAAGGTTACTGAATCGCAAAACACATCCACCAATATTTTTTCTAAAGTTGGTACTTGAATTTTATCCTTTGACTTGGGTTTTATGGAAATTTTCTGCTTTGGAGAACGGCTGATCAGTGGTTTAATAACTATGGAAATTTCACTTTCTACATACCTTTCCATGATGTCCTTGTTAGGATCGAGATACACCCTAAGCTTTTTGGACTCGGAATAGGCGTTGAACACTTCTTCCACAAAATCCCTTTCTACTTCTAACAAGTAAAAGAAGGTTCCAATTTGATGCCGGGTAAAATCATTTAACCACTCTGTGCTCCATAAGCAGTAATCCAGGTCGTCAAATTCCCTGGCTACAATTTTTGAGAGCGTTACAAGTTTGCCGGAAATAGCAGGAACATACTTAATACTGTTTGATATACTGTAAACCCCTCTTTTTATGGATTTAATAACATTCTTGTTTAGCAAGTCATGGATACGCCAAGATAGAGTCGTTTCGGTCATTTCCGGATCGAATTGCTTTAAAAAGTCGAATAGCTCATCCCGGTCGAAATGAGTTCTTTCTTTAAATACCTCTCTTAGCTGTTTCTCTATGAACTTTTTCATTTGTTATAAATAACCACCAATACAAATATAGTGGTTATTTATGAATAACTATAAATAACCACAAAAAGTCATTAGGTGGCTAATTATAGAAATGTGTATTTTAATATAGATTTGTCCCCACAATAAGTTCCCTGCTAATTCCACGATAATTCTATAAAAAGCTGTCTCTTATAAGAGATAAACGGCCTATACTCTCTGTATTGGCCGTTTTTGTTTCATGTGTCATTTTAGTCAGCTATTATCATATCACTTATTCAATTTCGTGGCTTATGGCCATTGTTTTTTATTCGGTTTCGCATTTGGCACATCCGGTGTTGCCTCTGTTTTTATTGATTCTGG
>JAOUKG010000559.1 GCA_029882725.1 Cyclobacteriaceae bacterium | reverse complement strand
TGAATTGGGCTTAATTTATGAAGTCTCAGTTTACCCTGTAAATAATGTGTACGTTTTAATGACCTTAACCTCTCCATCTTGTCCATCGGCAGAAGCCATACCAAGTGAAATTGAGGAAGTAATTAAAGCACTGGAAGAAGTAAATGAAGTTCAGGTGGAACTTACTTTTGACCCTCCCTATACAATGGAAATGATGTCAGAAGCCGCCAAACTTGAATTAGGATTTTTATAAAACAATAAATTTTAAAACTATGTACCCTGAAGAAATAGTAATTCCAATGAGAGAAGATCTGACTGAGGTTGGATTTAATGAATTAAGAACCGCTGAAGCTGTAATAGCAGAACTTGAAGCGCAAAAAGGAACCACTTTGTTGGTAATCAACAGTGTTTGTGGATGTGCAGCAGGGGCTGCTCGTCCTGGAGTAAAATGGGCTGTTACTAATAGCGACAAGAAACCCGATACATTGGCAACTGTATTTGCTGGAGTTGACTTGGATGCTACAGCAAAAGCCAGAGAATATACTCTACCATATCCTCCGTCTTCACCATCAATTGCTTTATTTAAAGATGGTCAATTAGTGCATTTTGTGGAACGTCATCACATTGAAGGCAGAAACGCCCAGATGATAGGACATCATTTAATTGATGTATTTAAAGAATTTTGTTAAATCAAAATTCAATGTCATTTAGTTAATTTTCGTTATCCTTAATATAAAAAGACAATCTATTAAGGCAAATGGCATTTATCCCAGAGTAATGATTCTGGATTTATTAAATATGTATTTAAATAAATCCAGAATCATTACAATTAAAACAAAACAGTTTCGTAAAGATTGAGTTTTACATAATGTTATCTACCTGAAGCTATTTTGGACCTGAACCCCATACGGAATCTTCTTATTAAATTCATACTTCTGCTTTTTTATTGGAACCTTGTATCTTCCACAGTTTCCTCTAAGGTTTATTCAATTCATTTTGTGCCTTCATCTGGATTTTAACCCTATTTATACTTTATAAATTACGGTGAAACTGTTTCCATAATTACACCACAGAACCAGGCACCGTAGGTACCCATTACATATCCCAATACCGCCAACAAAACCCCTACCGGAGCTAAAGAAGGATGAAATGCCGCAGCAACCACCGGTGCACTGGCAGCCCCTCCTACATTGGCAGTACTTCCTACCGCGAGGAAAAAATAGGGAGCCTTGATAAGTTTTCCAACCAATAAAAGCAATAACAAATGAAATGCCATCCATATGCCTCCCACCAGAAAAAGACCTACGTGATCCATTATGGCCGTTATATCCATTTTCATTCCAATGGTGGCTACTAACACATAAATAAACACGCTTCCAATTTTTGAAGCTCCCGCTCCTTCCAAGTCTCTGAACCGTGTAAAAGAAAGTGTCACTCCAATAGCAGTAGCAAAAACAACCAACCAGAAAAACCCTGAAGTTAAACTGTACTTATCTAAATAAGGTGCATTGAGTGAAATCCAAGGTGCAATAATATCGGCCAGAAAGTGAGAAAACGCAGTTGCACCAAAACAAAGTCCTAAAATGAGCATAAAATCGCTTAAGGATGTTACTTTGGCAATACTCAGACTATACTCTTCCATTTTTTTCTTTAATCCTTCAATAGCAGAAGAATCAGCATTAAAGGCTTTGTCTATCTGTTTCGTTTTTCCTATTCCAATCAAAATTAGAGCAAGCGTCAACTCAGCAATCACGATATCAACCGTAATCATTACCGAGTATAATTCGTTGCTGGGTTTAAACATTTCGAACATAGCGGCTTGATTTGCACCACCTCCAATCCAGCTCCCGGCAATAGTAGTCATACCCCTCCAAACTGCCTCGGGCCCAACACCCCCAATTATGGAAGGATCAATGGCTGATGCAATTAAAATTGCCAATGGTCCTCCTAAAATCACCCCCACCGTAGCCGTAAAAAACATAATCAATGCCTTGGGCCCTAATTTTATAATTTCCTTTAAATCAACTGAAAGTGTTAAAAGCACCAAACAAGAAGGTAGTAAAAACCGGGAAGCCACATAATATAATTGTGACTTTTCCCCGTCTACAATATTGAATGTATTCAATAAGGAAGGAAGAAAATAACACAACAATAACATGGGAATCACTGAATAAAATCTTTTCCAAAATTTATGGCCACTCGTTGAAGTTTTAAAAATTAGTGCCAACATCACCATTAAAATGCCTAAGACAACAGCATCATTTGTCACTAATACCTGCGTTTCTTGTATTTCCATGCTTGCAAAATAATAAACGTTTATTTTTAAACGAAATAAGCCGCTATATTTGGTTTTTTTATTAAAATATTGTTGGGAAAAGCATCGTCCCCTCCCCTTCACAATATAACCATTCGAAACTCAATTAACCGTTTTAAAACGACTAATTGAAAAGAGCTAAAACACATTACCTAAACATATTGCATAAACACATTATATTTTTAACATAAAAGCTGAACCAAAAAGCTTTGAATTCTGGTTAAACTAAACAGTGTTCATGTTGTATATATTATCACACCTCGCAATTCAATAAGTTATACTTATCAATTCATTTGTAGAATTAATAATCTAATCTGACTGATTAACGTATATTTGTAAAGCAAAGGAATTTAAAACTTAATTAGATCATGAAAAATCAAGTAATCACAACAAGTAGGTCGCTGACCGACGAAACTGAAAAACTTTTAAATAAACAAATTATACTGGAAGGGCTTTCTTCCGCATATTATCTTTCTATGGCTTCTTGGTGCGATATGAAAGGATATAGTACTTCTGCAGAATTTCTTTATCGCCATTCCGACGAAGAACGTATGCATATGTTAAAAATATTCAGGTATGTCAATGAAGCTGGTGGCCATGCACTTCAACCTGAAATAACAAACATTACACATCATTTTGAATCATTGAGAGGAGTTTTTGAACTTATTCTCGAACATGAAATTGAAGTAACCAAATCAATTAATAATATTGTTGACCACTGCTTCAGTATAAAAGACTTTGCAACCTTT
>JAOUKG010000560.1 GCA_029882725.1 Cyclobacteriaceae bacterium | reverse complement strand
ATGAACCTTTCTTCAGCCCGATATTGATTATTCAACTCTTCATCAACCAGAAAATATAAAAAAGGTTTCCCTGAAATATTGGCATTCCATGTGCTCTCTAATTTCTTAATTTGACTGTTAAAATTCCCCTCTTTCAAATCAAATGTCATAAATGTATACCAACCTGGTGAAACTCTAATAGTTAAAGGTTGAACTTCTTCATGCAAAGATTGAAAATGAAAATCTTTTACAACGCCAATTATTATTCCTTTACTCTGACCCTGAATAAACTCCTTTCCTATTACATCAACTGCCTTGTGATATCCCAATTTTTTCACCGCTGCTTCATTCAGTATCATCGAATTTTTGAAGTCATTGATGATTTGTTCATCAAACCCTCTACCCTCAATCACTTGAATGTCAAACTGATTAAGAAATTGATAATCAATAAAATAAACGTCCGAAATAAATTCAGTACTCGTATAGTCCTGATTGACAATTTTGGTTGTAAATTTTCTATTGCTTCTCCCGGGAATGGCCGAAGAAATACTTGCATTTTCTACTCCGGCCTCCATTTTAAACTTTTCCTTTAACGCCTCTGCATGTTCCGATATAAAATTATCGAAATGGAAATCGACTACCAGTTTATTCTCTTTTTCAAATCCGGTATCATACAACCTTATATAATTCAGTTGATCATACATTATCAAAGTCATTACAATTAGAAGTATTGAAATACTGAATTGTGCAATTATTAATAGCTTTTTCAATCTCAAACCTATTGTTCCAAATTTATAATTCCCATTTATGCCTTTCATTGAATTGATTCGCGACAATATAATTGATGGGTAAAAAGCGGAGATTATGCCACACAAAATGGTTGCAAGAAACAAGAGTATATAGAATATATAATAGTTAAAATTCTGAAAAAACACAGTAATTATTCGTTTTCCAACAATTTGATCGAAATAGGGATAAAATACCGAGACAATAATTACAGAAAAAATAAAGGACATCAAGGTTAAAACCAACGCATCAGATAAAAACTGTAAAGCCAATTGCGCTTTGGAAGCCCCTAAAACACTTTTAATACCTGCCTCTTTTGTACGATTTAAAGTTATGGCAGTAAATAAATTAAAGAAATTGAAACAAGCCGTAAACAAAATAAGAACTGCTGTGAGCGAAAGTATGTAAATATTGGATTTATTGCCCACAACCGAGGTACCGTACCTGCTACCTCTCGGTTTTGCCTCTAAATAAAGCTCTTTTAATGGTTCCAGGCTCAATTTATACTTTGTATTTTCTTTAATTAAATGAGAAGCTGCCAATCCATTTATACTACCTTCCAAGCCATCTGATTGAAGTGGATTGATTAAAAAATACGTGTAAAAACCAAATCGTTTCCAGTTTTTATTCATACCTGGATTCCACTCTTTCAATAAAGTGGTCATTGAAACAAACAGGTCGGTACGAAAATGCGAATTTTCAGGAATATCATGCATTACTCCGGTTATTACAGATGTGTATTCTCCATCAATTACCAATATATTTCCTAAACATTGAGCAGTTCCAAATTGCCGGATAGCCTCCGATTCGGATATAACAATACTAAATGGCTTCTTTAAAGCTTCATTTTCATTACCATAAAGGAGGGGAAATGTAAATACATCGAATAGACTCGAATCGGCATAAGCCACCTTTACTTCTTCAATTGTCCCGGAATTTTCATTACCTACCAGTAAATAATCGGGGAAAATTCTTGTAAAAGCCTCTATTTGAGGTAAATTTTCATAAAACACCGGCCCCATTGGAGCAGAAGAGCTTTCATAGTCTATTCCAGTTGGCTTTTCAACATCAGTTACCAGGCGATAAATACTGTCAATATTTTTATTAAAGTGGTCAAAACTGGTTTCATAATTTACATATAGAAAAACATAAAAACAGGTTGATACAGCAATGGCTAAACCCAAGGCATTTAAAATTGACAGGTCAATATATTTTCTAATACTTTTTACGGATGAAGCCAAAAAATACCTGAGCATAAAATCTATTTTATAGTCTTTTTTTACTTGTATAAAAAACAACCAAAAAAGTCCCTGTCCCAAAATTCTTCTTTTTTCGGGACAGGATAAACCAGGAACTGAGTATAAAAACTACTGGCCTATATCAAAGTTTTGTTTGGATGAATCATAATTAAGGCCAGAAATATCTATTTCAAATAAATCCAGAATTTAAATTTTCAAAACTTCACTCTAAAATCAATACCACTTTAGGGCAAATCTTCCCTCCCATCGGCATACAGTGCAAATCGTCCTTTTTCTCTGGGATGCACATGATCTGGTTTGGGCCAGGGCCATCCACCAAATTCATTTGATCTGAATTCATTCATTGCCTGCTGTATTTCTTCCATCGTATTCATTACAAATGGGCCATATTGTGCCACGGGTTCATTAATAGGTCGGCCTTGCAACAGAAGCAGATAACAATCCTCTCCCTCACACGACAACTTCACATCAACTTCCGACTGAAGTTGGATTGAATGATAAAAAGGTACATTTTCACCTTCAACTGAAAACTTATTTCCTTTATAAAAATATACAGTACGGTTAATTCCTGATGAGGCAGCAGGAAGTACGAATACGGCATCCTTTTCCATTTTAATAGTCCAAATGGCTACCTCGTTATCGGGGTTCGCTGCCCAGGAGTTGGGTGCGGGATCAGGCGAATTTATTCCATTTACGGAACCGGCAACTACCTTAATAACTACCTTCTTTCCATTCATGTCGGTGTGAGTGTATTCCGGAATCTTATCGTTCCACAACATGGCAAAATGCGGCTCGGTGAGTTTCTCTTTTGCCGGTAGGTTAAGCCAGATTTGGAAGATTTCAAAAGGATTTTCCTTTTCCTCATTCAATAGGGGAAACATTTCACAATGTTGCACTCCCCTTCCGGCTGTCATCCATTGCACATCACCTTCTCCAAATCTACCAGCAGCTCCTAAACTATCCGAATGATCTACAAATCCTTTTTTAGCTATTGTTACAGTTTCAAAACCACGATGGG
>JAOUKG010000558.1 GCA_029882725.1 Cyclobacteriaceae bacterium | reverse complement strand
CCTCTTATTAATACTATTGAGTGTTCCTGCAAGTTATGTCCTTCACCAGGGATATAGGCATTAACCTCTTTTCCATTGGTAAGGCGAACCCTTGCCACTTTTCTCATAGCAGAGTTAGGTTTTTTAGGTGTTGTGGTATAAACCCTTGTACATACACCCCTTCTCTGCGGACAAGAATCCAAGGCGGGTGATTTTGACTTTGATGTCAATTTCGTCCTTCCTTTTCTTACTAATTGTTGTATAGTAGGCATTAACGTTATATTTTAAAGTAATCTATTGCTCTGCAAAATTTTGGACTGCAAAGGTATAAATAAGATAGATAGGATACAACCGGAAAATTATTATTTTTTTGTATGTATCTTAACATCTCCATTTAAAGCCTATGCTTCCCCCATAGTATTACCAAAATTAATTGGAAACTTAGGTGATTCATCAGTTTTCTTGATGGGTCCAAAGGAACTTTCGTATTTATCAATATTATCTTCCAGGGCCTTAAGCAACCTCTTGGCATGTTCTGGTGTAATTACTACCCTCGACTTAACCTTTGCTTTCGGAACTCCCGGCATTAACCGTATAAAATCGATAACAAATTCACTGTTGGAATGGGCAATCATGGCCAGATTGGAATATACTCCTTCTGCTACTTCCTCAGAAAGCTCTATATTTATCTGTCCTTGATTGCCTTTTTTATCTTCCTCCATATATTCTTAATTGGTTTCTTTTTCCAGTGTCTTCGCACTCTTATTGGCCTTAGATGATTCTAATTGATCGTATTCCTCCTGAGACCCCACTATTACCTGGCTAAACTTACGTTGACCAGTTCCTGCGGGAATCAAGTGACCTACAATAACATTCTCTTTTAATCCAATTAACCCGTCAGCTTTACCTCTTATAGAGGCTTCACTTAACACTTTTGTTGTTTCCTGGAATGACGCTGCAGACAACCAGCTTTCCGTTTTAAGGGAAGCCTGGGTTATACCCTGTAGGCTAGGAGCCGAAACTGCAGGCATTGCCTCACGAACTTCAACAATTTTCAGATCCTTTCTCTTTAATTGAGAGTTTTCATCTCTCAATTCCCTGGCAGAAACAATCTGTCCTTTTTTAAGATTGGGAGAATCTCCATTTTCCATTACAACAAACTTGTCAAGAATCTTATCGTTTTCTTCACCAAAACTAAACTTGTCAATAGATTCGTTTGTAAGGAAGCTTGTATCTCCCGGATCAAGAATTAAAACCTTCTGCATCATCTGACTAACGATTGCCTCAATGTGCTTATCGTTAATCTTCACACCTTGAAGTCTGTATACTTCCTGAATTTCATTCACAAGGTATTCCTGAACAGCCGTAGGCCCTTTAATAGCCAATATATCTGCAGGTGTTATCGCTCCGTCAGAAAGAGGTGTACCGGCCTTTACAAAGTCATTATCCTGAACCAGGATATGTTTTGACAATGATACCAAATATCTCTTCTTAACACCATCTTTAGATTCCACATAGATTTCTCTATTTCCTCTTTTGATGCCTCCGTAAGTTACAACACCGTCAATTTCACTTACAACCGCAGGATTAGATGGGTTTCTGGCTTCAAAAAGCTCCGTTACCCTGGGTAAACCTCCAGTAATATCTCTTGACTTACCAATATTTCTTGGGATTTTCACAAGAATCTGACCTGCTTTTATTTTAGCCCCTTTTTCAACGGCAAGGTGAGCACCAACAGGTATATTATAAGATTTTTCATCTTTTTTACCCATTACTAAAATCGCCGGGTTCTTCGTTTTGTCTCTGGAATCTGTGATTACTTTTTCACGGTGCCCCGTTTGTTCATCAGATTCCTCCCTATAGGTAATTCCTTCAATTATAGCATCATAACCAATTTCACCATCAATTTCAGAAAGAATAACTGCATTATAAGGATCCCAGAAACACAATTCATCACCTTTGACTACTGGTTGGCCATCTTTTACCTTTAAATAAGCACCATATGGCACGTGATTACTAATAAGAACAATTTTTGAATTTGGATCAACAACACGTATCTCTCCTGTTCTACCCATCACAACTTCTGCAGTTTTTCCATCTGCATTAGTTGTTTTGATAGTTCTTATTGCATCAAATTCAATTACACCATCGAATTTTGATTTTATATTTGCATCTACGGCAATGTTAGCAGCAGTACCTCCAACGTGGAAAGTTCTCAAAGTAAGCTGAGTTCCTGGCTCACCAATTGACTGTGCAGCAATTACTCCTACAGCCTCTCCAGCTTCTACCATTCTACCTGAAGCCAAATTTCGGCCATAACATCTTGCACAACCACCAAGTTTAGTTTCACAAGTCAATACGGACCTGATTTCAACATCTTCTATACTTGTTTCATCAATTCTGGCAGCCACTTCTTCAGTTATTTCCTGACCTGACTCACAGATAATCTCATTTGAAAGTGGATCGTAAATATCATGTACAGATACTCTTCCTAATATTCTTTCAGATAATGGTTCTACTATATCTTCATTGTCTTTAAGCGCGGAAACTGTTAATCCACGTAAAGTACCACAATCTTCTTCAGTAATTACCAAATCCTGTGCAACATCCACTAGTCTTCTTGTAAGGTATCCAGCATCTGCCGTTTTAAGGGCAGTATCTGCAAGACCTTTTCGAGCACCGTGAGTTGAAATAAAGTATTCCAATACATCAAGACCTTCCTTGAAATTAGAAAGAATAGGGTTTTCAATAATTGATCCAACAGAACCAGCTAGGTTTTTCTGAGGTTTGGCCATCAAGCCCCTCATTCCACCCAACTGCCTGATCTGCTCTCTGGAACCCCTTGCTCCTGAGTGCATCATCATGTATATTGAGTTAAATCCTTCCTGATCAGCTTCCAATTGTTTCATTAAAGTATTAGTAAGAAGCGTATTGGTTCGCGTCCAGATATCAATTACCTGATTATACCGCTCATTGTCGGTTATTAAACCCATGTAATAATTACTCCAAACCTCTTCTACCTCTGCCTTCGCATCGGCAACCAAACCTTCTTTTTCATCAGGAATTT
>JAOUKG010000557.1 GCA_029882725.1 Cyclobacteriaceae bacterium | reverse complement strand
TCCAAATATTTTTACGCCAAGTCGTTTACTTTCCGACTCACGTCCGTTTCTTGAACTACCAGCTCCTTTCTTATGTGCCATGTTTTTATACTTTCAATTATTAAGAAATAGATTCAATTAATAAAGTAGAGAATGCCTGACGATGACCGTTTTTCTTACGGTATCCTTTTCTTCTCTTCTTCTTAAACACAATAACTGTGTCGCCTTTTCCGTGACCTACCACTTTGGCTGAGACTTTTGTGTTTTTTACTGTAGGAGTACCTACTTTTACTTTGCCTGCATCTTCAAGAAGCATAACCTCATCAAACTCTACTGTGCTACCTGCCTCGGCATCGATTTTAGGTGTCACAATTTTCTGGTCCTTACTTACCTTGATTTGCTTTCCGGCAATATTTACTATCGCGTACATCTGTATTCAATTTTCTAAAATGGAATGCAAAGGTAATGTGAATTTTCAAAAATACCAACAATAAAAAACCAATAATTTTTACATTCAATAAATTAGGTCTATTCATCAGATATAATACAAAGCTTTTTTATCCCTAATTGCACTTATTATATATTTACTTTTCTTTTTATATAGTATTCATCCTTTTTTAGGTGCAAAATACATATAAAATTATTTTTGAATTTTAGTTACCAATTCTTTTTGATTTTTGGGCTTGAATTAGAATCTTTGTAAAGATTTATCTCAACCTCCACGGAACACAATGTTCATTTGTTCCTTTCTATTGTCTTAATGACTTTCGGGATAAATTCAGAAACTTATTTAATAATGTTCTTACAGTAAACTATTAAAATATCTAAAAAGAATGTCTAATAAAAGTGCCGAAGTTGAACCCATCTTAAAGGAAAACAAAGATCGTTTCGTCCTATTTCCAATAAAACATAACGACATATGGGAATTCTACAAAAAAGCTGAAGCCAGCTTCTGGACTGCCGAAGAAATCGACCTGGGTCAGGATCAATCAGATTGGGAAAATTTGAATGATGGAGAAAGACACTTTATTACTTATGTACTTGCCTTTTTTGCTGCAAGTGACGGTATCGTTAATGAAAACCTTGCAGAACATTTTGTGTCTGAAGTTCAATATACTGAAGCCAAGTTCTTCTATGGTTTTCAAATTGCTATTGAAAACATCCACTCCGAAACTTACTCCTTATTAATAGACACCTACGTTAAAGACGCAAAAGAAAAAGATATGCTTTTTCACGCCATCGACACTCTTGATTGTGTCAAGAAAAAGGCTGAATGGGCACTTAGGTGGATTGATAAAGGTAATTTTCAGGAAAGGTTAATCGCATTTGCCGCTGTAGAGGGTATTTTCTTTTCAGGAAGTTTCTGCTCCATCTTTTGGTTGAAAAAAAGGGGGTTAATGCCTGGTCTTACCTTTTCCAATGAACTTATTTCAAGAGATGAAGGTTTGCATTGTGACTTCGCTTGTTTGCTGTATCTCAACCATGTTGAAAATAAATTACCGGAAGAAACTGTTATTGAAATCATCAAAGACGCGGTCGATATTGAAAAAGAGTTTGTTACCGATGCAATACCTGTTAAACTGATCGGAATGAACTCCGATCTGATGTGCCAGTATATAGAATTTGTGGCTGACAGGCTTTTGAATGAGCTGATTGGTCGTAAAATATACAACAGCAGCAATCCATTTGACTTTATGGAGATGATTTCACTTCAAGGAAAAACCAACTTCTTTGAAAAACGTGTGGGAGAATACCAAAAGGCTGGCGTAATGAACAGTAATAATGAAGAAGGCAAGGAAAAGTTTAGCCTTGATGAAGATTTTTAAATTTGATACAACAACTACTATTTATATTTTTTTTAACAACCTTAATATACCCGCTTAAACAATGTTAGTACTAAAAAGAGACGGACGTAGAGAATCCGTTAGATTTGACAAAATCACCGCTCGAATCGAAAAACTCTGCTATGGCCTTGATTTGAATTATATTGAGCCCATTGAAGTAGCTAAAAAAGTTATCAATGGGATTTACGATGGGGTAACCACCGTTGAACTTGACAACCTGGCTGCGGAGACAGCAGCCTCACTTACTACAAAACATCCGGATTACGCAAAACTGGCTGCCAGAATAGCTATATCCAACCTACATAAGGTTACTAGTAAGTCTTTCTCCAACACAATGAAAAGACTTTACACCTATGTAGATCCTAGAACTGGTGAAAACGCCCCCCTTGTTTCACGGGAGGCCTATGCCGTTATAAAAAAGAATGCTGCACTGCTGGATTCTTCAATTATTTACGACAGGGATTTTAGTTATGACTATTTTGGGTTTAAAACGCTTGAAAGATCCTATTTAATGAAAGTCGATGGAAATATCGTAGAACGTCCTCAACACATGCTAATGCGGGTAGCTGTTGGGATCCACTTCGAGGATATTGAATCTGTTATAGAAACTTATAACCTGATGTCAGAAAAGTGGTTTACACATGCCACTCCTACTTTATTCAATGCAGGTACACCTAAACCTCAATTATCGTCTTGTTTTCTACTTACAATGAAAGATGACAGTATTGATGGTATCTATGACACATTAAAACAATGTGCTAAAATTTCACAATCTGCAGGAGGTATTGGGCTTAGCATTCACAACGTGAGAGCAAAGGGTTCCTATATTAAAGGTACAGGTGGGGTTTCCAATGGAATTGTACCCATGCTACGGAATTTTGATATGACTGCCCGTTATGTAGATCAAGGTGGTGGAAAAAGAAAAGGAAGTTTTGCTATTTACCTCGAGCCCTGGCATGCCGACATTTCAGACTTTTTACAATTAAAGAAAAATCACGGAAAAGAAGAACTTAGAGCAAGAGATCTATTTTACGCACTTTGGATACCTGATTTGTTCATGAAAAGGGTTCAAAACAATGAAATGTGGTCGTTGTTTGATCCAAATGAAGCTCCTGGTTTATCTGAAGCCTACGGAGACGATTTTGATAAACTTTATGAAAAATACGAAAAAGAAGGTAAGGCCCGTAAACAAATAAAGGCTCAAGAGCTTTGGTTTGAAGTTCTT
>JAOUKG010000556.1 GCA_029882725.1 Cyclobacteriaceae bacterium | reverse complement strand
CATTACTTTTCTGATTCCTATTTCCTTTACCCGCTGCTCTGCCATAAATGCAGCCAAACCGAATAACCCCAGACAGGCAACAAAAATGGCCAACCCCGACAGTACAGAAAATAACCCTCCAAGTCTTTGCTCCGATTTAAATAATTGATCGAACTCCTGATCCAAAAAAGTGTATTCAAAAGGTTCATCACCGGCTACTTTATTCCACTGGGTTTCAAGTTCTTCAATAGTTTCTTTTCCGGAACCAGTATATCTGACCATTAAGGAATTGGCTTCTTTCGAAAGTTGAATTATTAATGGCCTTACCTTGTCCTTCAGACTTTCAAAGTTAAAATCCTTTACTACTCCAATTACTTTTATTCTCCTGGAGCCTCCGTCGGAATTATTATCAATAAATTCTTCCCCAATTGGATTTTCCCAACCAATTTGAGCAACTGTAGCCTCATTGATTACTACCGCATTACTATCACTGGGGAAATCACGGCTGAAATACCTACCTGCAACCAATTCAAATCCCATGGTTTCCAAATGATCCCAATCGGCATAATAGGTTCCCATAATATGATCCACTTCTGTTTCAGCAGTTTTAAATACAGTGGTATTATTTACACCTGGAAAAGTATTGTTGGTATAACTAGTAGATTGGAACACAGGAAGCGCATCCAGGGCATCCTTATAGGCATTTTGTGCATTCCCCAAACGAGAGGCGTGGTTTACTATAACAATATGATCTTTATCGAAACCCAGATTCTTATCCTGAAGAAAATTCAATTGTTGGTAAACAACCGTGGTGCCAATGATCAATGCAATGGAAATTACAAACTGAAATACTACCAGCGAACTCCTTACCCACCCACTTTTCATGGAAGATCTACCATTTCCTTTCAATACATCCACTATGGAAAAGGCGGTGAGGTAAAATGCAGGGTAGCTCCCGGCTAAAATGCCTGTAAAAAGCATAATTCCTATAAACACAGCAAAAAATTGCCACGTAAATATGGGGGTCATATCCAATTCCACTCCCGCCAATAAATTAAACTCGGGCAACAAAATAAATACAAGTAATAGGGAAATAACCGTTGCCAGGGCGCTGTAAAGTACAGATTCCAATATAAACTGCGTGGCCATTTGACTTCTATACGAACCCATGGTTTTTCTAATCCCCACTTCCTTGGATCTACCTGCAGAACGTGCGGTGGATAAATTCATAAAATTAATACAGGCAATCAGCAGGATAAACAACCCTACTGCACTGAATATTATAACATAAGAGATATCCCCTTTTTGTCCTACGCTGTCATCCAATTGTGAATACAAACGAACTTCTTCAAAAGGGAAGATCCAATACCCATATTTTCCTCCTCCTTTAAGGAATTGGTCAAAATCTACTCCTATAAATTGGGATAAAGTAGGCCCTACATTAATTTTGACAAGCTCATCAATTTTAGAGTTTACTGATTCAACTGTAGTATTTGGATTCTTTCTTATGAAGGTAAACAGGGAGTTTGACAACCATGCCTGGAAAAACTCCGGGTTTTCTGAGTAATAGCTACTCATTGAAATTACTGCATTAAAGTCGATGCTTGAGTTTTGCGGAGGAGTTTCACACACACCTGTTACTTTGTATGCTTTTTTTTCGTTTCCTACCTGAATAATTTTACCAATTGGGTCACTTTCCCCAAAATATTTCGAGGCCAACTCCTCATTCAACACGATACTGTTGGGTTCAGCGAGCACCTGGGATGGGGATCCTTTTATTAATTTAAAATCAAAAAAAGCAAAGAAATTGGAGTCTGCCGCGATAATTTCCTGTTCTGCAAATGCTTTTTCTTCGTAACGGAATACAGGACGACCTCTTCCCCATATACGTACTACCTCTTCCACTCCCGGTATATTTTCGGCCATGGCTATGGCCAAAGGTGCAGAAGTTGAGGAGGCATTTATCTCCTGCTCTCCTATTTTTCCCGTAAGGGCCACTTCATAAATGTTTTTGTAATCGTGGTGAAATTTGTCGTAGCTGAGTTCATTCCACACATAAAGAACTACAAACAAGGTGCCTGTAATACCAATTACTAAACCAGACAAATTGATGATGGTGTAGTATTTGTCCTTCAACATATTGCGAAGGGCAATGGTTAGAAAGTTTTTGACCATGGGGTAATTGAGTTTTTAATAAAAGACGCTGTGGTCCAGGCAGGGGTTGCATGGGAATGGGGAGCGGTTTAAAATAAGCGGGAGGGGTTGGAGAAAATGCCAAATAGTAAGTTTTTGCTTAAACCCGGTTTATTCGTAGCTGTCTATTGTATATGGTGTCGTTCTCAGCTTAGTATATTATAAAGTCAAAGTCATCATAATTGGGTGATTCCCTATCATGTAGTTCTAATGTTAATCTAAATTCAAGCTATGCTTACTTCATTATTAAGTAGTTCAACTTTAAAATTCACCTTGGCTTGTTGCGCATTAAAAACCTTCATGATCGTCTCAATAGTGATGTTTTTGGTGCTATTCTCTAATTTGGAAATTGGGGATTTATGCACTCTCACAAGGGCAAATAAGTGATATTGAAGTGGTTAATTCAAAAATAACAACTATTTTATTATGAAATATTTTAATAAAGTAAGGAACTGGCGCAAGTTCCTCTGAATTCGAAAGCATAGGGGCTGGTTGTAAATGCCGTGTCCGGGAACCAAACTCATAAAAAAAGCCTGAAAGGGATATGTCCCTCAGGCTTTTTTTTGGTAGTTTGATGGAGGTAGATAAATTTCAATATGATTGTGGCCTGTCTTTATATAATCTCTGCCAACGGTTTGTAATACGCAACGGAATTTTCAAACAGATAAATCACAATGTAACTTTATTATATTCGATGGGGCTACGCCTCTAAAAGTGTCTTAATCCCTTACGCAACGAACACAAAAACCCATCTCATTATAGATGAAATTTCTGAGTACAAGGCTACTATTGTAGAACATGTCATGAGACCATGCGTAAGTGGCATCGAGTTCAGTAGCACTCCACCAGCGCCCCTCGTTGCCAATACTGCTGAACGTTCCA
>JAOUKG010000555.1 GCA_029882725.1 Cyclobacteriaceae bacterium | reverse complement strand
CTCTGGATGGACAGTATGTAGAAACCATATTTCTTCCGGGAGCTTATGTGTGCAGACCCGTTTTCAAAGGAGATGAGCTTTATGCCGGAGTATGCTGGAGTCGGTTGCGCTATATGAACCAAACAGATAATTCAGGATTCGTAACCATTTTAGATAAAAACAATAAAGTAATTTCCAACCCCGGGGGCACAAAACCGGTGTATAAATCAGGGGAGTTACAAATGATGGTTCAGGAATCTCCTCTGTTTAAACATTGTCATGATGTTTGTATTGATTCAGACGACAACATTTATGTTTGCCAGTGGAATGCCGGAAAGACATATCCTATTAAACTGGAAAGGGTGTAAATTGTAAAACACAATATTGTAGAGACGCGATAAATCACGTCTCTACAATAATTTTATAAAGTTATAATTTTATAAATATCTTTTTGCGATACAATATCAATGCGGGAATGAAAATAATCAGCATATAGATCAAAGCATACAGGAAGGAAGCCAATTCGGCTTGTACTCCCATTTCCGTAAGGGTTGACATGAACGATTTATTAAGTCCCCGATAGAATATCATGGTAAGTAAACCTGATAGAACATAAGATGTAATAGCATTAGCACCGTATACTTTTCCCAAAAACGCCCACTTTTCGTAACCTTTTACATCAATAAGCCAAATACAAGTAGCTAAAGCCATGGAGGCCAAACCTGAAGTGTATAGCACAAATGAACTTGTCCAGATGTGTTTGTTGATAGGAAATACCCATCCCCAGGCATTGCCGGCAAGAAACATCAGGAAGCCCATCAAGAATAGTTTCATTATTTTTTTAGAAGAATCTGTTTCACTTAAAATAAGAAAACCAGCCAACATTCCTATAATGGAATTAACGATGGAGGGAAAAGTACTCAAGAGTCCTTCGGGATCCCAGGTTTTTTGATACATACTACCGGGTAAAGCAATTGAATCCAGATAATTCGCCCAGTTCAACTTAGGAACGCTCAGATCGGGCATACCAATTCCTGGAACCGGAATAAATGCCATAATTATCCAATATCCAACCAAAATACCTGCTCCGATTTTCAGTTGTTGTTTCCAATTTGTATTTAAAAAAATCAAAGAAGCAGCCAGATAAACCACGGCAATTCTCTGAAGCACCCCGGCATATCTCACATCTCCAAAACTAAAATCCGTAAAAACCCCGGGTATGCGATGTACAAACCAAAGAAGCATACCCAGAAAATATATCTTAAGACTTCGGGTAATTAATTTTTTGTACATTTCCTTTCTGTCGGCTCCCTTGTTCACCAGTTTTGTATAGGCTAGCGTAATTGAAACCCCCACAAAAAACAAGAAAAACGGAAATACCAAATCGGTAGGTGTAGCACCATTCCACTCGGCATGACGCAAAGGTGGATAAACAAAAGACCAGGAACCCGGATCATTTACAATCACCATTCCTGCGATGGTAAGCCCCCGGAGTACATCCAAAGAAATTAACCTACTATTTGAAGTTGAAGTCATGTTTGTTATTTAATAGTGATAGTTCTACTTGTTTTACCTGAAGGCGAAAATGCTTTTAACGTCACCTCGCCACCCTCAGTTGAAAAGGGTTCTGTGTAAAGGTTACTACTTTCGGTAGGCTCGGTTCCGTCGGTAGTATATCTCACTACAACACCAGGGAATCTCACATTTACATGAACTTTTTCATCAATTATTTTTGCACCCGGTTGAGGAACCCGGTAATTATAACCTCCGGAAAGTTGTGAAATTCTAGCAAATTCAAACTGCCCTACCCTATTGGCAAATTCATTCCAGGCTTTTTCTAAACCAGCCTCTCTTTCTGTCTCATCCTGAATATAACCCCAGTCTGCCTGACCCTGCCATGCACGCTCGGCAAGTCCAAAGATTTTAGGTAAGTAATAATATTCCAGTCTGTCGTTACCGGAATTAATTGTTTCTCCCCATAATTGGCCTTGTAATCCTGCAATGTTTGCTTTTGCTTCTTCTTTCAATCGTACCATGCCTTCAAAATCAGACTGAGAAAACGGTTTCCCCATTGGATCTGTTCTCATTGATTTAAATAAATCGTAAGGGATAAATTCAAATGCTTTTTTGGTATCTACAAAACCACCCCAATACAACCCTCTTTCTTCGGGATCCTTATTATAAGCCAGATCAAAATAGAAATTATTCACATTACACAACACTACAGGATACCCTGCGTTGGCTAATTTATAGGCTAAATCCTGTTGTCCCCACAAACTATTCCACACATAGGGGTAAATCTCTCCGTCTGCAAAATCAGGATTAGCTTCCCAGGTATTGTCGTCATTGAACAACATGGCCACTTCTTCCCATCCACCAACAAGCAATCCACGATCTTTGATTTCTTTTACAATTTTCTTGAAATAGTATGCCTGCCAGTTGCGGGCATTTTTGATTTCAGGGGTTGTTTTCATTAGTTCTTCACACAACGGCGACTTTTCCCATGATCCTGCAGGAACTTCATCACCACCCGAATGAAACATTTCAAGAGGAGCTTCTGCTTCCTTATACATATCAATTATTTCATCAAGTACAGTAACGAAAAACTTTACGGTCGATTCTTTACAAACACAAAGAATATTATCATTGAACGACTGTGCACCGGAATATACTGATTTATCATTGGGATCATGCAAGTAATACTCAAGAGCACCTTCTTCATCACCTTCGGCCATGAGCCTGTCATACCTGTTTTGCATTGCTTTGATAGCCGCTCTGGAGTGCCCTGGAACATTTATCGTTGGGATAACTTTCACATGTCTTTTGGTAGCATAACGAAGTATTTCCACATAATCAGCTCTGGTATAAAAACCTGATCCAAAAGATTTTCCAGGCTCGGCACCTGAACCGTAAGCAGGTTGGATAAACTTACTTTCATCGGCTGAATGACCTCTTTGACTACCTACCTGGGTCAATTCAGGAAGTGCAGCTATTTCTATCCTCCATCCTTCGTCTTCAGAAAGATAGATTTCGATAGTATTCATTTTATAGGCCGACATAAAATCGATAAATTTCAAAACCGT
>JAOUKG010000022.1 GCA_029882725.1 Cyclobacteriaceae bacterium | reverse complement strand
CTACTTTTAATGGAAAGATTGAAGAAGAAACCACGGTGGGAAATTTTCCTGCCATCGTACCCTCCATTGAAGGTTGGGCACGCATTACAGGATACAACAACATCATTATTGACGATGAGGATGATCCGTACGCTCATGGATTTCAGGTAATTTAACTCTATTGAAATGAAAACAGTAGTAATTGGTTCCGGGATCGTGGGTATGTTTTCTGCTTACTACCTTACGGAGAAAGGCAGGAAAGTAACTATACTCGAAAAAGAGGAAGGTCCGGCGGGTGCTTCTATAGGAAATGCTGGCATGATTGTTCCCTCGCATTTTACTCCTCTCGCCGCACCGGGTGTAATGGGCCAGGCCCTGAAGTGGATGCTCAAACCGGATTCACCATTTGCCCTTCATCCCACCATGGACATGAATTTTTTACGTTGGGGCTTGAAATTTATTGGTGCTTCACGAAAAAAAGACCTCGCCGAAAAGTCCAAATTTTTATATGAACTGAATCTTGAAAGCAGAAAACTCTATGAAGAGTTCATTCAAAAAGAAAAAATAGAAGTGGGATTTCAACCCAGGGGATTGATCATGTTATGCAAAACTGAAAAGGGTTTGAATCATGAAAAAATACTAGCAGAACAGAGTTGGGAATTGGGCATGAAGGCTGATATACTTACAAAACAAGAAGCAGAAAAATTAAATGGAGGTCTGGAATTGGACATTTTAGGAGGTGTTTATTACCCTAATGACGCTTTCCTGACTCCCGGATTGTTATTGAGTAATTTAGAGATCATTTTGAAAAACAGAGGGGTAGAATTCATCAAAAACATCAAAAAAATACAATTTAGTTCAGAAAACAATGAAATCACAAGTCTTCAGGCCGATGAACACACCATCAACGATGCAAACGAATATGTGATTGCAGCCGGAATGGGGTCGGTGTCGTTGGCAAAAAGTTTAGGCGTAAGTTTGCCTATGATCAGCGGAAAGGGGTACAGCGTTACTATGAAGGATGTAACTCCTCGTCCTGAAATCTGCGGAATATTGACCGAGGCACGGGTTGCATATACACCGATGGTGAATGGGGTGAGATTTGGGGGCACCATGGAATTGGGAGGCAAACTGGACCGTGTGAATAAAAAGCGTTTATCGGGAATATTCAAGAGCATTCCCCGGTATTTCCCTGACTACAAAAATTTAGCCTTTGAACAGGAGGAAGTCTGGAGCGGATTGCGGCCCTGCACACCCGACGGGCTGCCCATTATTGGACGGCTGGCCCCATATAAGAATGCTTATTTGAACACCGGCCATGCGATGATGGGCTTAAGTTTGGGTCCGGTTTCAGGAAAGCGGCTAGCGGGGATGGTTGGTACGTCCACCAAATCGTAGGTAGGGTGAGTAATACCTCGGCCAATCGGATAATCGGGGAACCGACAGCAAGCCCGTTTACAGTTTACCTACTTCGGGGAATCGAATAGCAAAAAGCAAACTACTCACTGCACAAGTCTGAATCAGGTTATGGGATGAACAGGGTGTTGATGAATAGATTGAGATTGGGATTAAGATAGAGAATGAGAACTGAGAACTGAGATTTTCTAGAGTGGTTGATTCAGTTTTTTTACCAATAAAAATAGATAAATTAAAAACTTGAAGCGGGTATCATCACCGTCCGAAACGATGTGAAGGAAGTTGAGGTAGCAAAGGCCTCTCCGTGAAATTTCATACGTATTCCGTGTAAATTAGTGATTCAAACCACGAGAAAGATGCCCCGTTGCCACTTTGGAGATTTACACACCCAGAACCTTGTATTTTCCTAACCTCAACCCCCGGCCCCTTCCAATTTATTTACAATTTTTACCCAAAATAACCATTCTTTATAGTATATTAATGTTTTCTATTAATTAAAATATAAACAAATAAAATCACTTTATCACATAAAACTGGTCCTTCTTCTATTCGCCTGCCTTTTCGGTACTTTTTACACCTCCTTTGGTCAAATAAGGACGATTACGGGTTTGGTGGTTGATTCAGAAACCAATAATCCCATCCAAAATGTTTCGGTAATTATTGAAGGAACAAAATTTGGAACCACAACTAATAAAACCGGGTATTTCCAATTGGATTTAGCTAAAGGATCCACAGCATTGAAAGTCTCTCATATTGGATACAAAAGTGGTACTATTTTTATACCTGAGGTTAATGTTTTTAAAATCGCACTTGATCCCGAACCTCGTATTTTAAAAGCAATTGAATTAATTGACTTTCCTAAAACTCCAATTAATGAAGATTCTAAAAATTATAAGGTTTTTTCCCAAGATGAAATTGTGAAAGAACAAGATGCAGAATATAAAGGAGGTTGGTTCAAATTTTTCACAGACTTAGGCAATTCAATAGTTCAGGATAGTTTATTTATCGCTGAAGAATTTGATTTGAAATTATTATTTAGAGTAAATCATCAAGGTGTATTAGATAGTCTCCATGCTTTTCAAGATTCTACGATTAATAAAGCGATAATTTTCAGCGCTTTTGAAAAATTAGATTCCTTTCATCCGGCCATTCAAAACACTCCAACAGAACAATACTTTGGAATTCATATTAATTATACTGATAAAGAGGAAAATAGAAATGTTACTGATATTACAGATATTACAGAGTTCGCAATGCCCAAAGGAGGATATGCTGAATTTTACAAATTTATTGCTATTAATTTAAGTTATCCTGCAGAGGCCAGAAAAAGAGGTATTGAGGGAAGGGTTTTTATTGAATTCACTGTTCAGGAAGACGGATCTTTAAGTAATATTAAAACAGCAAAGGGAATTGGTGGAGGTTGTGATGAAGAAGCCGTAAGGGTAGTTTCTCTTGCTAAAAATTGGGATCCACCAAAAAAGGATGGTCAACCTACCACACAAAATGTTGTTCTTCCTATTACCTTTAAACTGGCAGGTTTTCAAGAGAATAAAAAAGATTATAAAATAGTCGAAAAAGATTCAGGAGTAGTTATTACAGCACATGGCATAGTTAGGGAAAAAGCCACAATTGGGCTACCCTATTTTTCAGAAGCAGTAAGACCGGCACATTTTCCCGGAGGTGAAAAAGCCTTCACCATTTTTATGAAGGATCATAAACGTGAAATAGAAAGTGAGTTACCTCCAAACAACCAAAATGATCATGTGCAACTACAATTACAAATTGATGAGCTGGGATATATTAACGACGTAAAAGTAATAAAGGGCCTAAGTAAAGAATTTGACGATGAAGCCATAAGACTTTATTCAATAATGCCCCGATGGGAACCAGAAATAAAGAATATTAAACCTGTACCAAGCACAAAAGTAGTTTATGTGGATTTCAGTAAAGTTTCCCTTTCCAAAAAACAATCCTCAGCTTACTCTTTTAGTAAAGCAAATGAATTATCAATTAATGGCAAACTAGAGAAATCACTAAATTCATATGGAAAAGCAATTGAAGGCTATCCTTCCAACTTAAATTACTATTTTAACAGAGCTGCCATCTATTTTAAACTCAATCAAACCACAGAGGGATGTAAAGACTTACTTTACATTAAACCTTACGATCAGGAGGCATTGGAGTTATATAAAAAACTTTGTGATTAACTATGAATTAATCCTAAATAAAAAAAATCAAAACCCGTCGTGTTTACTTCGGGTTTTGATTTTTTTTATTTTAAATATATATACACTTTTTAGCTATTCCACTAACTTACCCTTAACGAATTCAGGATTCTGAATAAGTAAAAAGTTGTAACTGCAACAACAACTCCCAGTATGGAACCGCGAATAAAATCACCATAAATAAAGGCACCAATAGAGAATAAGCTACTATATATAGCGGCACAACCTAAAAACACCAACAATATCTGTTTTGGCATTTCCCAGGCCTTACCTTCTTCTTTTTCATTGATATTAATCCCTTCAGCGGCAGCTTCATCTATTACCTTCTTCCAACCTGGACCGCCAGGATGTGTCAGTCGGTAAAATTTACGAAGTGTTTCTTTATTTTCAGGTTGCGAAAACAACGTAGTAAGCAACCAACTGATAGTAACTACTACCACAGTCACTAACAATTTCATTGTAGCGCCATCAAGCACTTCAGTGGCCATGGTTTCATCTTCAACACCTAATACCATTACCATAGCCATAATAGTAGCTACAACCATAGCAACTATTTCAGTCATTGCATTTATTCTCCACCAGAACCATCTCAAAATATATATCATTCCTGTACCTGCTCCCGACAAAAGAAGAATTTGAAAGGCTTGTGTAGCATTTTCAAGGAAGGTAAGTGAAAAAATAGCTGAAACTATCATCAACAATACCGTAGTAATTCTTCCTACTCCCACCAATTCCTTTTCACTGGCCTCGGGCTTTATAAATCGCTTGTAAAAATCATTTACCACATAACTTGACCCCCAATTCAGGTGAGTTCCTATGGTAGACATATAGGCAGCAATTAACGACGCCACCACTAATCCCAACCAACCGGGCCCTAAACGGGTAAGCATAGCAGGGTATGCCACATCATGACCTAAATATTGATCTGTAATATTTGGGAATTCAGATTTAATAGAAGCCAAATCGGGGAATATAATCAAGGAAGCAAGCGCCACAATAATCCAGGGCCAGGGTCTCAATGCATAATGAGCAAAATTGAACAACAAAGTAGCACCAATCGCATTTTTCTCATCTTTGGCAGCGAGCATACGTTGCGCAATATATCCTCCTCCACCAGGCTCAGCACCCGGGTACCAAACTGCCCACCATTGAACAGCAATAGGAATTATTAGTAAAGGTATATAAATAGATGGGTCAGAAAAATCTGGCATGATATCCAGTTTCCCTGCAACACTCGGATGAGTGAACAAAGCATTCAAACTACCAATCTCGGGTTGTTTCACAGCAACATAAGCAGCCATCACCGCACCTACCATGGCCATACCATACTGAAAGAAATCGGCCCAAATTACTCCTTTAATTCCTCCTAAAGCAGCATACAACACCACAACAACAGAGGCTCCTACAACAACAGTTACAGGATCCAGTCCCAACATCACACCGCCTATTTTTATAGCAGCAAGAGTAACACTTCCCATAATCAGGCAGTTGAAGAGTATTCCTAAATACAAAGACCTGAAACCTCTTAAAAAGCCTGCCAGTTTACCACCGTAACGCAATTCGTAAAACTCCAAATCTGTCATTACATTGGAACGCCTCCACAATCTGGCATATATAAATACTGTTACCATACCGGTAATCAAAAACGCCCACCAGGCCCAGTTTTTAACAATCCCGTCTTCACGTACCATACCCGTTACCAGGTTAGGAGTATCTGCCGAAAATGTACAGGCCACCATAGAGATACCTAATAACCACCAGGGCATTCCCCTTCCTCCTAGAAAAAACTCGGAAGTATTCTTACCCGCGGTGCGCGAGGCAACCCAGCCTATCCCGAGTACAATTGAAAAAAATATTGCGACAATAACCCAATCGAGCGTACTTAGTGCCATTTCTTATTTAAAGTTTAGTAAAACATCTGTGATATAGGGCGTAAATATATTAAACCTTTCCAAATACAATCCCCCGCTTAAACAATATTGCAAACTTTCAGGCAAATAATTCGCATTCCATTTAAAAAATCACCTCTATTCCCTGACTTTTAGCTTATTTTAATGTTCTTTTGCACTCCAAAATAGTAAAAAACGCATCTTTTAATAATTAAAACAAAAGTTTTGATAATGAAACCTACATTGCTAATCCTTGCCGCCGGAATGGGAAGCCGTTATGGTGGTCTTAAGCAGTTGGATCCCCTCGGACCTAACGGCGAAACCCTCATCGATTATTCCATACATGATGCCATACAAGCGGGCTTTGGAAAAGTAGTGTTTATCATCAGAAAACACTTCGAAAAGGAATTTAAAAATAAGGTTTCCGATAAATTTTCAAGTAAAATTGAAGTTGTTCATGTATTTCAGGAACTCGATTCCCTGGTACCCATTGAAGTAAACAGAGAAAAGCCCTGGGGTACCGGTCATGCCATTTTGGTAGCCAAAGATGTTATCGATGAACCTTTTGCAGTGATCAATGCCGATGATTATTACGGCCAAAGTGGTTTTAAACTAATGGCTAAATTTCTATCCAATCAATGTTCCCAATCTGAATTTTCAATGGTTGGATATAGAATAAAAAACACCCTTTCCGATCATGGTTCGGTGTCGCGTGGTGTTTGTTCTATGGATTCTGATAATTACCTGATCGATGTTGTGGAACGTACCAAAATAGAAAAATCAACAAATAATAGTATAATATACATTGAGGGCGAGGAAAGTTTCCCGCTTGCTCCTGAAACTATTGTATCGATGAACTTCTGGGGTTTTCACCCAACTGTTTTTCCTTTTATAGAGCAGCAATTCAATGATTTCGTAATGGCCAACCAAAACAACCTTAAGGCTGAATTTTTTATACCCCTTTATGTAAATGATATGTTACAAAGGGATATTATCAAACTAAAAGTTTTGGAATCTGAAGACAAATGGTTTGGTGTAACTTACAAAGAAGACAAAGAAACTGTAATGGATTCATTTTTACAATTGGTTAAAAATGGAATTTACCCTTCCCCTTTATGGAGCTAGATAATGCCATTATTGACTTTTTCTTCCCTGGAAAATCTTGTGATTCCATTGAAGCTATTTCCAGTGGACATATTAACAGTACTTATAAAATAAGTCTGGAAGGCAAAGAGTATATACTTCAAAACATCAATACCCATGTTTTTGACCCCATCCAACTTTCCAAAAACATCGAAGTAGTTACACAACATTTAAAAAACAAAGATTACCAATACCGGATCCTTACACCATTTGTTCCGGAAAACAGAACACCACATTTTGAATACCAAGGTGAATATTGGCGCATTTTTGAATTTATAGACCATACAGAAACATTTGAAAAGGCAAAAAACGCAAAACAGGCCTATAAAGCCGCTCTGGCCTTTAGTGATTTCATAAAATCCCTGAATGATCTGGACCATTCAGCAGTGAAACCAGCTCTGCCCGGATTTATGGATTTTAGAGGGCGGTTTACCAATATGCAAAAAGCCATCGAACAAAATCCTGTACTTCGTAAACAGGAAATGAGTGAGGAAATTGACTATCTGGTGAGGGAATATAAAAACTGGAGTTCATTTTTCGATTTTATTGAAGACTGCCCCTGGCACGTAATTCACGCCGATGCGAAAATCAGCAATCTTCTTTTCAATAAAAACACAGGAGATCCCGAATGTATTATAGATTTGGATACACTTATGCCCGGGCCTGTTGTCTATGATTTCTCGGAAATGGTTCGATCCTACACTAATTTAGAAAATGAGGATTCGGTAAACATTTCCCCCGCCATAATGTCATGGGAAATCCTGGAAGAATTGATCAGGGGATTTTCAGAGGGAATTGGATCTATATTAACAGAAAAGGAGTGGCTCTCTCTGGAAAAAGGGGCCGCTTTTGTTACCTACATTCAGGCCGTGAGGTTCCTTACTGATTATGTAAATGGGGATATCTATTACAAAGTAAAATACCCCCGGCACAACTACGACAGAACAATCAACCAAATTGCCCTGTATAAGGCCATCATTTCAAAATCGGAAGAGATTTCCAGGTTGTTCAAAAAATTAAGAGAACAAATCTAATTTAATTACAAAGTGCTACTTATCTGACCGTATCGGGCATATAATTTCAAGATACAACTTTCAAAAACAACAGAATTTCCATTATCATGTCCGTTATTGGACATGATAATGTCCATTTTCGCAAATAAAATAAACAAAAACCTGCCAAAAAACGTTTAAACTGATATGGCACGCCAATTGAGGTGTGTTGTGTGCTATGAAAAACAAAAAATCAACCTATATTCTTTTAGTAACAGGAGCAGCTCTGGCAATTCTCTCAGTATGTTTGGGTATGGGAAGTGGTTATGAAATGGGAATACCCGTAAATGTAATTTCAGAAGAATTGCCCGGCCTTGAATTATTTAACCTCAACAAGGTTTTTTCTTTGCTCTTTGCTAAATAAGGATTTGTCATTCTTTATTGTCTGCATCAGGATTTTAGGATTAACAGGATCGGATGTACGTAATGTTAAAGGACCGGACGGACGTCCGGACCAAAGCAGGAAGGAAGGGCCGGATGGACACCCGACCAAAGCAGGCAGAAAGGACCGGGTGGACGCCCGGACCAACCCTGTAGGGAGGGATTGGGATGGAACATTATCAGGCTATTCGAACGACCCCAGAGGGGTCCTATATTTGTAGCGAACTATCACATTATGTCTACGACCCCAGCGGGGTCGCATATTTATAGACAATCCAGCATTCTATATGAACGACCCCAGCGGGGTCGAACTCCCTGATATCGGGCAAACAACCATCCGTTGTGCTTGAATATCTTCGTGGCTAATTGTCTGCATCAGGATTTACAGGATTTTAGGATTAACAGGATCGGATGGACGTAATGTTAGAGGGCCGGACGGACGTCAGGACCAAAGCAGGAAGGAAGGACCGGACGGACGTCAGGACCAAAGCAGGAAGGAAGGACTAGTGGACACCCGGACGCAGGTATGAAGGACCGGGTGGACACCCGGACCAACCCGGTAGGAAGGGACCAAAAACACAGGATAACCCACACCTTCAGCCCCAAAGTCGAAATTATAACATTACATTTAACCATTTTTTCTATCTTAGTAACCTTAACTCCTTCAATCATGAAAATATCACGTAGAAAAGCTCTTCAAATTACAGGTTTAGGCACTTTGGTCGCCGGATTATCTCCGCTCGAATTATTCAGTCGGGTTCTTCAACAAGATTATACTACCGAATCTATTCGAAATGGTGTAAGCATTTTTAAAGGCCGCGGTGGCACCATTATGTGGCTCGATGGAAAAGATGGTTATTCGGTGGTCGATACTCAATTCCCCGATTATGCGGCTAAACTCATTTCCCATTTAAATGGTTTAAAAGAAAAACCATTCAAATACCTAATAAACACACATCATCATGGAGACCACAGTGCCGGAAATATAGCTTTTAAAGGGTTGGTGAAAAATGTGGTGGCACATGAAAATTCCAAAACCAACCAGATCAACTCTGCGAAAAACAAGGGAAATGAAAATGAGCAACTCTATCCCGACACTACATTTGAATCCGAATGGAAAGGCAAATCGGGTAAAGAAAAAATTACCTGCACCTACTTTGGAGCAGCCCACACCAACGGTGATTCGGTAATCCATTTCGAAAATGCCAATGTGGCACATTTAGGAGATTTATTGTTTAACCGCAGGCATCCGTTTATAGATCGATCTGCCGGCGCAAATATAGAAAACTGGATAAAAGTTCTTCAGGACATCCAAAAACATTACGATAAAGACACGCAGTTTATTTGCGGACACAGTGGTGAAGGTCATGATATAAAAGTAGGGAAATCAGACATTCAGGCTGGAGAAGCTTATTTTGAAAATTTATTGAAAATAGTGAAATCAGACATCGCGGCAGGAAAATCCAAAGAGGATGTTTTAGCCAGAACAGAAATCCCCGGGGTTAGTTGGTCTGGTGATGGAATTACACGCCCATTAACCGCTGCTTATGAGGAACTTACCCAGGATTGAAAAAGGATTGCATAGAAGGATCGACAAAGGATTCATGAAAGTTGGTAAATCCAATATGTACACCATTATTTTATTCTTCCTTACGGGAATAGTATTCTCGTGCAAAACGGAAATTTCTGAAAATAATATCGACGATTCCCGGGACCGTGAGGCCATCAGGGCTGTGATGGACATGCAGGAAAAAGCATGGAACTCGGCCGATATCCACCAATTTATGGAAGGATACTGGAAAAATGATTCTTTGATGTTTATAGGAACAAATGGCATTACCTATGGTTTTGACAATACCTTAAAAAGATACCTCACCAACTATGATTCCCGGGATAAAATGGGAATTCTGAAATTTGAAATATTGGAGTTGAAGAAAGTGGTACATGGAACCTACTTGATGGTAGGTTCCTGGCACCTCACCCGCAACGTCGGAGATATAGGCGGGATATTTACACTTACGTGGAAAGAAATCGATGGCAAATGGGTAATTATTGCCGATCATACATCATAATACGCAGAGACACAATGCATTTGTCTCTACGTTATTTTTTTTTATTTAATTTGCATCAAAACCAATAAAATTTATGCAGATTAATTTTCAGAAAAACATTCTTCCTCACCTCATTTCGGTTGTGGTGTTTTATATGGTCACCATGATTTTGTTCAGGCCTGCCTTTACAGGAAATAAAGACCTCAACCAGCCTGATATCAATCAATGGCAGGGAGCGTCGAAAGAACTTCGTGATTATCGGGACCAAACGGGCAATGAAGGTTTGTGGGCCGATGCCATGTTCAGCGGCATGCCGGCTTATTTGGTCAATGTGGAATGGGACGATCAAATCCTCACCAATATTAAGATAGCAGGAAGTTTATTTATACCTCACCCCTATCGAAATATTTTCCTGGCAATGTTGTCGTTTTATATATTGCTACTTGTTTTTCGTGTAAATCCCTACCTGTCCATACCCTTTGCACTGGCTTTTGGACTTTCCTCCTATTTAGTCATAGGTGTAATTGCCGGTCATAATGCACGAATAGGAGCTATAGCATTTGTCCCTCTGGTTTTTGCAGGAATTCATTATTGTCTGCATTATAAATACAAATTGGGTGGTTTGGCATTAAGTACCCTTGCCATTTCACTGCACTTACGGGAAAATCACCTTCAGATCACCTATTATATTTTACTGATAGGACTTTTTTACATTCTTTTTTACCTGATAAAGGCTTATAAAGAAAAGTCCATCAAGAAATACTTGCCCGGTATTGGGATATTGGCTTTGGCAGGTATAATCGCTCTGGGCACCTTTTTTGGTAAATTTTGGAGTACCTACGAGTATAGTAAGTACTCAATCCGGGGAAAAAGTGAACTTAGGGAAAGTTTAAATAAAGACAGTAATCAAGAAGGTTTATCCAAAAGTTATGCCTTTCAATACTCCAACGGGATACTTGAACCCATGACTCTTTTTATACCTGATTTTTTCGGAGGATCGGCAGGGAATTATCTTGTTTCTGATCAAAACAGCAAGGTATATCAGGCATTAAGCAGGTCTGATAACCCTGAAATGGCTCAGCAACTCGCCCGTTATTCTTCCAGCTATTGGGGGAACCAATCCTATTCAGCTCCCTATTATGCAGGAGCCATCATAGTGTTTTTGGCCGTTTTAGGGCTTTTCTTTGCTCCTTCTGAAGCAAAATGGTGGTTGGTAGCTACATCAATACTTGGAATCATGCTAAGTTGGGGAGACACATTCGAATCGTTTAACTATTTCATGTTCGATTATTTCCCTGGTTATAACAAATTCAGATCCGTAACTTTTGCCCTGCTCCTTCCCTTGTTTGCCCTCCCTTTATTGGGAGCATTAGGCTTATCGGGCTTTCTGAATTCAACAGAGGATAAAAATACATGGAAAAAATTCTGGATGGCCTCGGGCATTGCCGGTGGGTTTTGTTTACTGGTAGTGATGTTTGCTGGATTGGCTTCTTTTATGAAAGAAGGCGAATCCCAGCTTCCAAATTGGTTTTTATTTGCTCTTCAGGACGATCGTGAATCCCTGATGCGAAGTGATGCCTTAAGATCTCTGGGATTTATAGCAGCCACCATAGCGTTGTTGTTTTTATACAAGAAAGAAATTTTAAAATCCTCATTGGTTTATGGAATTCTTACTTTAATCGTTTTTCTCGATATGTATTTAGTTGATAAACGTTATTTAATCAACGACCTATTTGTTCGAAAATCCATAGATCAGATAGAATTTACGAAGGCAAGTGAAAAAATAAATGCAGATAAATCTGACTTTAGGGTCTATAATATTGCCGGGGATGCACTTTCTGAAGGCCGCACTTCCTATTACCATGCATCGGTAGGAGGTTACCATGGAGCAAAACTACGAAGATACCAGGAGTTATTTGAACACTGTGTCAATCCTCAAACGCAGGAATTGTACACTAAATTTGGGAGTGGCGATTACAATATTGAATCGTTAGGAGC